>NZ_FR892558.1:0-88870 GCF_000436015.1 Prevotella sp. CAG:592
TCGCCAAACATTCACCCCTGAATATAAAATCTCAGCATAAATTGAAAATAATGGTCAAAACATTTGGATATTAACATAGAAAGCGATTTGGGATAAAAACGTGCTTGGAACTTGAATAAATTCATGAATCAGAACAATATGGACAGTAAAAAAGTCGTTATAGAATTACAGAACGTTAAAAGAGAGTTTCTTGTAGGCGATGAGATGGTACATGCCTTGAGGGGCGTCTCTTTCAAGATATACGAGGGTGAATTCGTAACCATCATGGGTAAGTCGGGCTCCGGAAAGTCTACATTGCTAAACCAGCTCGGATGCCTCGATACTCCATCAAGCGGTGAATATCTGCTCGACGGGGTATCGGTGAGAACAATGTCAAGACCACAACGAGCCGTGCTGCGCAACAGAAAAATAGGTTTCATATTCCAGAACTACAATCTGTTGCCAAAGACCACCAGCATAGAGAACGTAGAGCTTCCCCTGATGTACAACTCAGACGTTTCGTCAACAGAAAGACATGACAGGGCAATTGAAGCCCTCAAGGCAGTGGGATTGGGTGACCGCCTATACCACAAGTCCAACCAGATGTCAGGTGGACAAATGCAACGTGTGGCCATAGCCCGTGCCTTGGTGAACAACCCTGCCGTAATACTTGCTGACGAAGCTACAGGAAATCTCGACACGAGGACATCGTTTGAAATCCTCGTGCTCTTCCAGAAACTCTTCGCTGCAGGAAGAACTATAATATTCGTGACACACAATCCCGACCTGGCCAACTATTCGAGCCGTAACATCATGCTCAGAGACGGCAAGGTGATAAGTGACGAATACAACAACAACATACAGTCGGCAGCCGAAGCACTTGCACAATTACCGCCAAGCACCGACGAATAAACCAATGAGGACAGAACAATGAATTATAGCAATCTTTTCAAGATAGCCCTCAGAGCTATAGCCGCCAATAAAATGCGGTCTTTCCTTACAGCCCTCGGCATTATCATTGGCGTGGCTTCGGTCATTGCCATGCTTGCCATAGGCCAGGGATCAAAGAAAAGTATACAAGCAAACATTGCCGAGATGGGCTCTAACATGATAATGATAAACCCTGGAGCCGACATGAGAGGCGGAGTGAGACAGGATGCCTCATCAATGGAAACCCTGAAACTTGCCGACTATCAGTCGCTTAAAGACGAATGTAAGTACATTTCAGCAATAAGTCCGGTGGTGAATAAAAGCGGACAATTCATCTACGGCAACAACAACACCCCATCTACTATCTATGGAGTGAACACCGACTATCTCTCAATCCGCCAACTCAGCGTGAGCGATGGAGATATGTTTTCAGATGAAGACATAAAGTCAAGCGCAAAGGTATGCGTTCTAGGACAGACCGTAGTTGACAATCTCTTTCCCGACGGCAGCGATCCCATCGGGCGTGTGGTGCGTTTCAACAGCATACCTTTCAGAGTCGTCGGAGTGTTGAAGAAGAAAGGATACAACACGATGGGTATGGACCAGGATGATCTCGTGCTTGCCCCATACACTTCTGTAATGAAGAGGATACTCGCACAGACGTATCTCGGAAGCATCAACTGTTCTGCAATAACAGAAGGGCTTACAGACAAGGCTACAGACGAGATAACCACAATACTGCGTCGTAACCACAAACTGAAAGAGGCCACAGACATGCAGGAGACCGACGATGACGACTTCAACATACGCTCACAAGAGGAACTTGCATCAATGATGAACTCAACCACAGATATGATGACCATTCTGCTGGGATGTGTGGCAGGCATTTCACTTATAGTGGGCGGCATCGGAATCATGAACATCATGTATGTGAGCGTGACAGAGAGAACCAAGGAGATAGGACTCAGAATGAGCGTTGGAGCACGCGGAGTGGACATCCTTAACCAATTCCTCATCGAGGCGATACTGCTCAGCGTGACAGGAGGCATTATCGGCGTACTGATAGGAGTCTGTTCATCATATGCCATCAACCTCATTGCCCACTGGCCGATATACATACAGCCATGGAGTATCGTCATGAGCTTCGCCGTGTGTACCTTTACAGGTGTGTTCTTTGGTTGGTATCCGGCAAAGAAAGCAGCACAGCTCGACCCTATCGAGGCTCTCAGATATGAATGATTAAATATAAGAAGAACAAACTCAACGCCATGAACTCATACAAGAAGGCCCTTGTCGCTATCCACGTTGCCGTATGGCTCGTGATATTAATATCCCCGCTCACATTCTTCGATAGAGGTGACCGTTTTGAAGCAGACAAGCTGATACCGATGTTTTCCACACCAATTGCCATGATGCTGGTGTTCTACACCACTTATCTATACCTCACGCCCAAACTGTTGCTCAAAGGACAAAAGCGTAAGTTCTGGACATATACCATAGCATTGGTGATACTAATGGGATTAGGGCTACATATCTGGTTTCAGGTGAGCCATAGGGTATTCTTCCATCCGGAACATCACCTGCATCCGATGAAAAAGATGAGAGAGCCGAATGCGTTGATGGACTTGATATTCATTTTGAGAAACGTTTTCAACATGACTGTTACTGCAGCCATAGCAGCCATGTCGATACTGTCAATCAAATGGCAGTCGTCAGAAACGGCACGTCGGGAAGCAGAGATGGCAAAACAGGATGCAGAGCTGAAGAACCTGAGGAATCAGGTCAATCCTCATTTCCTGCTCAACACCCTCAACAACATCTATGCCCTCACAGCCTTCAACCAGCAGAAAGCACAAGAGGCGATACTGGAACTCAGCGGTATGCTCAGGCATATCCTCTACGATAACCAGCAGGACTTCGTCAGACTCGACGATGAGATTAAGTTTATCCACAGCTATATCAACCTTATGAAAATCCGCATTCCGAAGACTACCAAGATACAAATCGACGTCAACGTGCCCAAAGACACGGAACTGAGGATTGCTCCCCTAATTTTTATCTCGCTGATAGAGAATGCCTTCAAGCATGGTATAGGAACGGCAGAAAACAGTTTCATACACATAAACATATATGCCGACCGCAACCATATCGCATGCGAGATAGAAAATTCAAATTTCCCCAAAAACGACACCGACAGAAGCGGTCACGGCATCGGCCTTGAACAGGTGGGCAAACGCCTCGAACTTGCCTACCACAAAAAGTATACATGGGAAAAAGGAACAAAAGACAATAACAAGATTTATTATTCTAACATATATATTTATGACACTAAACTGCGTGATAATTGATGACGAGCCGCTGGCAGCAGAGCTGCTGGAAAGTTATGCTCAGAAGGTGCCCTTCCTCAGAGTGGAAGGAGTGTACAACAGTGCCACACAAGCAATAAAGACCATACGCGAAAAAAAGATCGACCTGATATTCCTCGACATCCAGATGCCGGAACTCAGCGGACTGGAATTTGCAAGGATAATCAGCAAGGAAACGAAAATCGTGTTCACTACGGCTTTCAACCAATATGCGATTGACGGCTACGATGTCAATGCTCTCGACTATCTTCTGAAACCCATCAGTTTCGAGAGATTCCTGCAGACTGCAAACAAGGCCCTCGAGTGGTTTGACATTCAAGACAGACAGAAGACAATGCGCGAAGACCGGTTCGTGTTCGTGAAAAGCGAATACAAGCTGCAGAAAATCAACTTCGACGACATCCTTTATGTAGAGGGTGTTAAAGACTATGTAAAATTTTATTTCACTGACAGTTCTAAAAACATCATGTCTCTAATGAACATGAAGAAGGTGGAGGAATACCTTCCTTCGCCAGAATTCATGCGCATACACAGATCATACATCGTACACATGCCCAAAGTGGAACTGGTCGATCGCTTCCGCATTGTTATCGGTGACCAATATCTCCCCATCTCAGAAAGCTACAAAAACGAAATGCTAAAATACATTGACAGCCACTCACTAGTATGAGGATAATACAACAATAATGCTTGCAAACCAACAAAGGGGATGTGACAGACCACCATTCGTCTATAATCCATCCCCTTCCCAGCTCTGATATTAATCAGACAATTGCAATACGGGTAAGGTAAAAACAATATTTAATAATGTGGAAATTGTGTTTTTAGGAAAATCTCTGTAAACTATTAAAAAAAGAGCATGCAATTTAATGCTTTTTTCTTGAAAAGTTTTGCAGAAACAAAAAAAATCCGTACCTTTGCACCCGCAATCAAGAAACAAACACAACAAGAGTTGCAGGAACAAGAAGATTGTCAAGACAAACAATCGGGGTGTAGCGCAGTTGGTAGCGTTCCTGGTTTGGGACCAGGCTGTCGCAGGTTCGAGTCCTGTCACCCCGACACAAGGAGAATGATTTCGGTCATTCTCTTTTTTTTATTCTTCTAAACCAACCTCAATCCGCTGACCCATAATTCTTCATAGAAGAAAAAAGCGAAAAAAAGCTAATCCTTTGGCTATAAATGTTTTTATTGTTAACTTTGCAAATCGTTTGAATATTATAAACAATAAAAACAACAAGACCGTGACTGAAACCAAGTACATCTTCGTCACTGGCGGTGTAGTATCATCGCTCGGCAAGGGAATTATCTCTTCTTCAATAGGTAAGTTATTACAGGCAAGGGGCTACAATATCACAATCCAGAAATTCGACCCCTACATCAACATCGACCCAGGAACCCTGAATCCGTATGAACACGGTGAATGCTACGTCACCGTGGACGGTATGGAAACAGATCTCGACCTCGGACACTACGAGAGGTTCACAGGCATTCAGACCACAAAGGCGAACTCACTCACCACAGGACGCATATACAAGGCTGTGATAGACAAGGAGCGACGTGGCGATTATCTGGGAAAGACGATTCAGGTAGTTCCGCATATCACGAATGAGATAAAGAGGAACATAAAGTTGCTCGGAGAGAAGAACCACTACGACTTCGTAATAACGGAAATCGGAGGAACGATAGGCGATATAGAAAGCGCCCCATACCTTGAGGCGATAAGACAGATGAAATGGGAACTGGGCAAGAATGCAGTATGCGTACATCTAACCTACGTACCCTATCTCAAAGCAGCCGGAGAACTGAAGACCAAACCAACTCAACACTCCGTAAAAGAGCTTCAGAGCGTCGGCATACAGCCCGACATTCTCGTGCTGCGAACCGAGAAACACCTCGGAGACGGAATACTCAAGAAAGTGGCATCCTTCTGCAACGTCGACTTCGACTGCGTCGTACAAAGCGAAGACCTGCCTTCCATCTATGAAGTGCCCGTCAATATGCAGAATCAGGGACTCGACTCGGCAATCCTCAAGAAGATGGGCATTGAGCCGGGAGAGACTCCTGCACTCGGACCATGGAAGAGCTTCCTCGAAAGAAGACAGAAAGCCACAGAAGAAGTACATATAGGTCTTGTCGGCAAATACGACCTTCAGGATGCATACAAGAGCATCAGGGAGAGCCTCTCTCAAGCCGGCACCTACAACGACCACAAGACCGTCATTACGTTCATCAACAGTGAGAAGCTCACTGAGGAGAACGTGGCAGAAAAGCTGCAGGGAATGGACGGCATAATGATATGTCCCGGATTTGGACAGCGTGGAACAGAGGGCAAGATCGTTGCAGCCCACTACACCAGGACTCACGACATTCCAACTTTCGGCATCTGTCTCGGAATGCAGATGATAGTTGTGGAATTCGCGAGAAACGTGCTTGGCTATGAAGATGCCAACAGCCGTGAACTCGATGAGAAGACGGAGCACAACGTGATCGACATCATGGAAGACCAGAAGAACATCACCGACTTGGGTGGAACGATGCGACTCGGCGCCTATGAATGTGTACTGAAACAAGGATCACGCGCCTTTGAAATCTACAAGAAGGAACACATACAGGAGCGCCACCGTCATCGCTATGAGTTCAACAACAGCTTCGAGCAGGAATACGAGCGTGCAGGAATGAAATGTGTGGGACGCAACCCAGAGAGCGACCTCGTTGAAATCGTGGAGATACCAGGACTGAAATGGTATATCGGAACACAGTTCCATCCGGAATACTCAAGTACGGTGCTCAAACCGCATCCTCTTTTCCTTGACTTCGTGAAAACAGCTATAGCCTGCAAGAAGGGTAAGAAATGACAACCGGTTAATAACGCAATATTTATCAGAAAAACAACTTATTTTTGACAATGGATAAAAACACCATCACGGGCTTTGTGCTCATCGCAGCATTGCTCATCGGTTTCAGTTGGTACAACAAACCGTCAGACGAGGAAATAGCCCAGCAGCAGAGAGTGCAAGACTCCATAGCCAATGTGGAGAAGAAGAAAGCAGCAGCAAAACAGGTTGCCGATGCAGCCGCAGCCAAGGCAAACGCCCAGGCGCTGGCAACAGACACCACAGCCCTCTTCCATGAGGTGATGTCAGGAAAGGCAACAGACGTGACACTCCGCAACGAAAAGGTAGAACTCACGCTCAACACAAAGGGAGCCACAGTACAGAAAGCCGTAATCAAAGGGTTCGCCGACCGCAACGGCAACAATGACGTGACGCTCTTTGACGCTAAAGACCAGCAACTCAAATTCATGCTTGCAGGCAAGGAGACAAACCTCGTGACGAGTGACATGTATTTCACGCCTTCAAATGTCACCGACTCTACGGTAACGTTCACTGCAGCAACAGCTAACGGAAAATCTCTCACTATTTCATATAAGCTGGGCAAAGACTACATGCTACATGCCTCTATTCAGGCAAACGGCATGGCAGGAATGTTCTCTCCGAACTACAACGCGATTGATGTGGAATGGACAGACAAATGTCGTCAGCAGGAGAAGGGCTTCACTTTCGAGAACCGTTATGCGTCGCTCACATACCATCTGACCGAAGGCGGAACCGACTATCTTAACGAGGGCAAGGAACTGACCGACGAGACTGTTGAGGACAACATCGACTGGGTTGCATTCAAGAACCAGTTCTTCAGTGCCGTAATGATAGCAGAGAAGGACTTCGGCAAGAATGCCAAGATGACAAGTATTCCGCAGGAGAAGGGTTCTGGTTATCTGAAGCAGTACGGAGCAAAGATGAAAACATTCTTTGACCCGACTGGAAAGCAGCCTACAGAATTAGAGTTCTACTATGGTCCTAATGATTTCCGTCTGCTGCAGAACGTAGAGGAAGAGAGCAAGTTCGGCAAAGACCTTGAGATGCAGCGCCTGGTTTATCTGGGATGGCCTCTGTTCCGAATCATCAACAGATGGTTCACCATTTACGTTTTCGACTGGCTCACCAAGCTCGACATTAATATGGGTATCGTATTGATTCTCATCACTATGCTCCTCAAGTTCATCACATTCCCGCTTGTGAAGAAGAGCTACATGTCTTCGGCCAAGATGCGTGTGCTGAAACCAAAGCTCGACGAGATAACGAAGAAATACGACAAGCCAGAAGACCAGATGATGAAGCAACAGGCAATGATGGCAGAATATTCCAAGTATGGCGTCAGCCCCCTGAGCGGTTGTCTGCCAATGCTCATCCAGATGCCTATCTGGATTGCTATGTTCAATTTCGTGCCTAACGCCATACAGCTAAGAGGTGAGAGCTTCCTCTGGATCAGTGACCTATCTACCTACGACCCAATCATAGAGTGGCACACCAATCTGTGGCTCATCGGCGACCACTTGAGTCTCACGTGTATCCTCTTCTGTGTAGCCAACGTATTGTATTCAATGATGACAATGCGCCAGCAGAGAGACCAGATGGTTGGCCAGCAGGCTGAACAAATGAAGGCAATGCAGTGGATGATGTATCTCATGCCAGTGATGTTCTTCTTCATGTTCAACGACTATTCTGCCGGACTGAACTTCTACTACTTCATATCACTCTTCTTCAGCGCTGCAATCATGTGGACATTGCGCAAGACCACAAACGATGAGAAGCTTCTGTCTATCCTCGAGGCCAAATACGAGGAAAACAAGAAGAACCCGAAGAAGACCAGCGGACTTGCCGCACGACTCGAGGCCATGCAGAAGCAGGCCGAGGAACTCCGCAAGCAGCGCGAGGAGATGGAAAGAAGAAAGGGCCACTAAGTATCAAACAACAAGTCTGTAAAGGATTCCAGGCGTTGCATAATGCCGGAATTCCTCGCAGGCTTTTTTACCTTCTATATTATGAAAAAATCAATTATCATCGCCATGGCTCTCTCATTGGGATGCCATAGCCTAAAAGCACAGACCACAGTGGAAACAATCGGAAAGAGCAACGTCACGCTCAGCAGCAACAAGATGACTCCCGAGGCCCTTTGGGCAATGGGACGAATTGCATCTGCCCAGGCGTCACCCGACGGAAAGCTCATCGTATACCAGGTGGGCTACTACAGTGTGAAACAGAACAAGAGTCGCCAGGTAATCTGCATCATGGATGCCAACGGCAAGAACATCCGTCAGCTCACTACAGCTTCTGCAAGCGAGACTGATCCAGCATGGATAGAGGGTGGCAAACGCATCGCCTTCATTTCCGGAGGACAGGTCTGGTCTATGAATGCCGATGGAACAGACCGCAGGCAGCTGACCCACGACAAGACCGGCATAGACGGTTTCAAGTTCTCGCCAAGTGGCACACAGGTAATCCTCGTGAAACAGATAGCCTATCATGAGAGCATCAAGAAGAATCCGTCAGACCTGCCTTTGGCCAGCGGAAGGCTCATCACCGACCTGAACTACCGCCACTGGGACGAATACGTGGAGACTATCCCCCACCCTTTCTTGGCTGATGTCACAGCCGAGGGCATAACCGAAGGCACAGACATCCTTGCCGACGAACCATACGAGTGTCCCATGAAGCCATTCGGAGGTGTGGAGCAGCTGGCATGGAGCCCTGATTCAAAGAGCATTGCATATACATGCAGAAAGAAGTCAGGAGTGGAATATGCCACTTCTACAGATTCTGACATATATCTCTATGAACTGGCTACAAAGCAGACCAAGAACCTCTGCAAGCCAGCCGGATACGTAGCACCCAAGAACGACACTTCAAAGTCAAAGAAATTCCAGGCTGTGAACTCTGCCGAGAATCTGAAGAACAACCCTGGCTACGACATCAACCCCAAGTTCTCGCCCGACGGCAAACGCATTGCATGGCAGAGCATGGCACACGACGGATATGAGAGCGACAGAAACAGACTCTGCGTCTATGACTTCGCCACCGGCACAAAGCTGTATGTCACAGAGAAGTTCGACTCCAACGTGGATGACTTCTGCTGGATGGCAGATTCCAAGACCATCACTTTCATCGGTGTATGGCACGGATGCGTGAACATGTATCGCACCGACCTGACAGGAAAGGTGGAGCAGATGACAAACGACTGCGCAGACTTCGTGTCCGTATCTCTTGCCAACAGCGGCAACAAGCTGCTTGCCATCCGCCAGAGCATGTCGGCACCAAACGACATCTTCGTGGTGACGCCGGAGAAAAAGGCTGAGAAGTCGAAGGTACAGCAGTTGACTTCGGAGAACAAGGAAATCCTTTCTCAACTCTCTCTCGGCAAGGTGACAGAGCGCTGGGTGAAGACTACCGACGGCAAGGACATGCTCGTATGGGTGGTATTGCCTTCTGATTTCGACGAGAACAAGAAATATCCTGCTCTGCTCTTCTGCGAAGGCGGCCCACAGAGTCCTGTATCACAGTTCTGGAGCTACCGTTGGAACATGCAGATAATGGCAGCCAACGGATACGTGGTGGTTGCTCCTAACCGCCGCGGACTGCCAGGTTTCGGTTCTGAATGGAACGAGGAGATAAGCGGCGACTGGACTGGCCAGTGCATGAAAGACTATCTCAGCGCTATCGACGACGCTGCCACACTGCCATTCGTTGACAAAGACCGTCTCGGTGCCGTTGGTGCAAGCTTCGGCGGCTTCAGCGTTTACTACCTCGCAGGCCATCACGACGGACGTTTCAAGTGTTTCATCGCCCACGACGGTGCTTTCAACCTCGAGTCTATGTATACCGACACCGAGGAGGCCTGGTTCAGCAACTGGGAATACGACGATGCCTTCTGGAACAAGGACAAGACTGCCAATGCCAAGAGGACATACGACAACTCTCCTCACCATTTCGTTGACAAATGGGACACTCCTATACTCTGCATCCATGGCGAGATGGACTACCGCATCAATGCCAACCAAGGTTTCGGAGCCTTCAATGCAGCCCGCCTGAGAGGCATTCCTGCAGAACTGCTGCTCTTCCCCGACGAGAACCACTGGGTTTTGAAACCACAGAACGGCGTTCTCTGGCAGCGCACATACTTCAACTGGCTTGACAAGTGGCTGAAGAAATAAACTTTTCAAATGAAAATATAAAAGAAAAAGGAAAATAAAAACAATTAAAAAAAGAATTAAAATGGTTCAAACAGTTAAACAACTATTAAATGACAAGGCATGGGCACGCTGGACAGCCCTCATCCTTATCGCTTCCATGATGTTCTTCGCCTACATGTTTGTCGATGTAATGTCACCAATCCAAGCTCTCATGGAGAGCGAAAAAGGCTGGGGTCCTGACACGTTCGGAACTTATGCCGCTTCTGAGTATATCGTCAACGTGATGGGCTTCCTCATCATCGCCGGTATTATCCTCGACAAGATGGGCGTTCGCTTCACAGGAGTCCTGTCTGCCTCTATGATGTTTATCGGAGCGCTGATCAAGCTCATCGGAATCTCTGATTGGTTTGCCACGACCGGTTTTCACGACTGGCTCAACACCTGGTGGGTGTCTCTTCCTGCCAGCGCCAAGATGGCATGCTTCGGCTTCATGCTCTTCGGTTGTGGTTGTGAGATGGCAGGAACAACAGTTTCAAAGGCCATCGCAAAGTGGTTCAAGGGCAAGGAGATGGCTCTCGCCATGGGTCTCGAGATGGCTATCGCCCGTGTGGGTGTGTTCGCCATCTTCTCAATCTCACCAATCATCGCGAGCAAATTCGGCACTGTAGTAGCTCCTATAGCATTCTGCACCGTCCTCCTGCTCATCGGTCTGATTACGTTCATCGTGTTCACATTCATGGACAAGACACTCGACAAGCAGCTCGGTGTGTCTGAAGAGGCTGGAGAGTCTGAGGAGGAATTCAAGTTCAGCGACCTTGGCAAGATTTTCTCTTCACAGGTGTTCTGGATAGTTGCCCTTCTCTGTGTGCTCTACTATTCAGCCATCTTCCCATTCCAGCGTTATGGCGCAAACATGCTGCAGTGTAACCTCGACGGAATTTCTCCATCCGATGCTGCCAACATCTTCCGTTGGTTCCCTATCGGTGCTGCTGTCATCACTCCATTCCTGGGCAATTTCCTCGACCGCAAGGGCAAAGGCGCTACGATGCTCATGGGCGGTGCGCTGATTCTCATCTGCTGCCATCTCGTGTTCGCATTCGTATTGCCAGAGACAAAGAGCCCGCTGATTGCCTACACCACCATCGTGCTCCTCGGAATCTCATTCGCTCTCGTGCCGGCTGCATTGTGGCCAAGCGTTCCAAAGATTATCGACGAGAAGATTCTCGGTTCTGCATACTGCCTTATCTTCTGGGTTCAGAACATCGGTCTTTGCTTCGTGCCAAAGCTCATCGGCAACTTGCTCGCTTCTACCAATGAGAACAACCCTGCCGTTATAGCAGCCAAGAAGGCGGGTGCAGACTTCATTCCTTACGACTACACGGTGCCACTCGTAGTGTTTGCGAGCTTCGGCGTTGTTGCCCTTCTCTTCGCCATCTATCTGAAGGCACTCGACAAGAAGAAGGGCTTCGGTCTGGAGGAGCCAAACATCAAATAATGACGCACATCATGTGGGGTCCTTTATCAGAAGCCCATATAGCATAATTCTTGCCTTGACATAAAGGCGCATCGGTCATCAGGTGATTGACGGATAGGTCTTGAAGACTATCCACAATTCCTGATGACCGATTTTTATTAGCATATTGGAAACCGACATTTGGAACATTATACCATGTAGGTATCTACGAAAAATGAATAAAAATACTTTCAGAGGCTACCGACGATGAACATATTGTAAAAGTGAATCCATGCGTTTGAATCCGTTTATTTTACAAAATAGTACCAAAAGTACCAAAAGTCCCAAAGTCCCAAAGTCCCATAAGTGCACTATATTTTGTAAATATAATGATAATACATTGATATATAATATATTATAGAAAATGAAGAATCGTCTTGGGACTTTGGGACTTTGGGACTTTTGGGACTATTTTGTAAATTATTTTCAACCACTTACATATTCCATTCCATTAATAAGTACTCATATTTCCTAATTGTTTCAAATAAATTTGCAATTCTATCGTTGTCCGGTTATTCACATATATGGGAAAAAACGAACAATTGCGGACACAAAAAAATGCCGCAAGAAGCATTACACCTCTTGCGACAATATCAATTCCCTGTCACTACAACGGGAAAAACCGTTTGCTCAATCGACGGTTTTCTGCTTTAGAAAGGCAGATCATCAGTAGACTCGCCTGTAGCGGCAGCTTCCGGCTGTGCTGGCGGGAATGGTTCCGGAATTGCCTGTTGCGGAATCTCTGCCATAGGCTCCTGCATTGGCAGCTCCACTTTCCATGCACGGATAGAGTTGAACCAACGGTCATTCCACTGGCGTGCGTCGATATCAAACGACACCTTGACAGTGTTGCCAACAACGAGCATGGAGGCAAACTGGCTGATTCTGTCGTTGCCGAAGACCTCAAAACACATCTTCTTGGGGTACTGCTCCTCTGTCTCTATCACATACTCCTGCACCTTCCATGGGTTGCCCGTCTTTGAGGTTCCCTCACGAGGGGCAAGCACAGCTATAACTTTTCCTTGTATTTCCATTTGTTTTTCCTTCTTTATGGTTTGTTCTGCGAAATTACCAAAATAGTTTTAAAAATAAAAACATTTCATTTTATTTTTTGCTCACCACAAGGTTTTTTTGTATTTTTGTAGTCGTTATCTGCCAGACGCCAACAGGTCGTAAAATAAGAAGAAAATAGCGTCCGGCAAAGCAAGGACAACGATAAACAACAATAAAAAACAACAATAAAATACACAATAATGAGAATCACATTGTCATGCGCGGTGCTAAGCAGCCGCCTTCTTACACTGTCGAAAGTGCTTAACAGCAAGAACTCACTACAGATTCTGGACTGCATCCTTTTTGATGTAAAGGACGGAGTGCTCACGCTCACCGCTTCTGACAAGGAGAACGAGCTCACCACCAGTGTGGAACTCGACGAGGCTGATTCCGACGGAAGGTTCGCCATCAGCAGCCGCACCATCATCGACGCCGTTAAAGACCTGCCGGAGCAGCCAGTCACGCTCACAGTAGACCTGAACACCTACTCCGTGAGCATTACATTCCAGAACGGAGGCTATACCTTCACGGCACAGAATGCCGATGAATTCCCTATGGCACAGCCAGTAGGCGACGGGGCAACGACAATCACCATACCATCCGGCATCCTCGCCGACAACATCTCGCGCACATTGTTTGCCACAGCTAACGAGGAAATCAGACCTGTGATGAACGGTCTCT
The DNA here is from genome assembly GCF_000436015.1 of Prevotella sp. CAG:592. Lineage (NCBI taxonomy): Bacteria > Pseudomonadati > Bacteroidota > Bacteroidia > Bacteroidales > Prevotellaceae > Prevotella > Prevotella sp. CAG:592. The sequence goes on from NZ_FR892558.1 coordinate 13,550, forward strand.
ATTTTGACCTCAACCAAGAGGCATTGGCAATCGTGGCAAGCGACGGACACAAGCTCGTGAGAAACAAGATACTGAGCATCACCAACGAAGAGCCTGTGTCGTTCATCTTGCCGAAGAAACCCGCCACACTGCTCAAGAACGCGCTGACCCACTACGACACACCTGTAGAGATACGCTTCGACAACCTCAATGCAGAGGTGACATTCGCAGCAGGCAACTTGAAGTGCAGACTCATAGAAGGCAGATATCCCAACTACAACTCTGTGATTCCAACCGACAATCCATGCCAGATGACCATCGACCGCAGGGCTCTTCTCGGTTCGGTGAAGCGCATCCTGCCATTCGCAAGCGAGAGCAGCCAGTCCATCCGTCTGCGCCTAGGCATCGGACAGGTGGAGGCGTCGTCAGAGGACATCGACTTCGCGACAAGCGCAAAGGAAACCATAGTATGCGACTACAACGGAACTCCTATGAGTATCGGCTTTAAAGGCCCTTCGCTCGTCGAGATCCTCTCAAGCCTGACAAGCGACGAAGTGTTGATGGAGCTTGCCGACCCAAGCCGTCCGTGCCTCATTTTCCCATCAGAGCAGCCTGAGGGGCAGAATATCCTTATGCTCATCATGCCGATGCTGCTGAACGACTAAAACCAGAAAGGGCAAACATATATAGGCAACAAACAAAACGGCAGGGAATACCGGGGAGCACCGACAAGCCAAGAAGGCCGAGCACCTCTCCCCTATGCCAGACGACAAGGAATAAGAAAAGGAATCAACACAGCCTGACACCATTCTGAATGGCAAAAGACTATGACGTCCTTCTCTTGTTCCTTGGTTCAGATAAGGCATAAACACCATCAGAAAACGTGTACAAACCCTTTGACAACAGAAAAAAGGCTGGTTGCTTGTCAAAAAACAACCTGGTTGCGTATAAAATAATGGTGAGTTGCCCATCTAAAACAGGTAGATTGCATTGACAAAACAATATTAAATTAACCATAACACACATAATATACAGATGAAACTGAATCTGACAAGGCCACTCGTAGTGTTCGATCTTGAGACTACAGGACTCGATATAGTGAGAGACAGAATTTTCCAACTATCATATATAAAGGTATATCCCGACGGAAAAGAAGAGAGGGAGAATATCTTTGTGAACCCAGGAAAGGAGATTCCACAGGAGGTGGTTGAACTGACCGGCACATCAAACGCCGATGTGGCAGACAAGCCCACATTCAAGGCCCTAGCCCCGGAACTGGCAGAGAAATTCGCAAACTGCGACTTCGCCGGTTTTAACTCCAACCACTTTGATCTGCCGATGCTCGCTGAGGAATTCTACCGTGCAGGCATCAACTACGACTTCAGCCAGTGCAGACTAATCGACGCCCAGACGATATTCCACAAGATGGAGCGCCGTAATCTGGCTGCAGCGTACAAGTTCTATTGCGGAAGGAAAATGGAGGACGACTTCGACGCCCACCGCGCCGACCAGGACACTGAGGCTACATATCGTGTGCTCATGGGAGAACTCGACATGTATGCGCCTGGGAAGCAAGAGGAAGAAGAACGCCAGCTGGAGAACGACATGGACGTTCTGGCACAGTTCTCAAAACAGAACGACAACGTGGACTTCGCCGGACGCGTAGTATGGAAGGAAATGAAAGACGCCAACGGACAGCCTATGCTAGACACCGACGGCAAGCCCATGAAACAGGAGGTGTTCAACTTCGGCAAATACAAGGGAGTGCCCGTTGAAGAAGCATTGCGCCGCGATCCGGGTTACTACAACTGGATGCTCACAAGCGACTTCACGAGCGACACCAAGCAGGTACTGACACGCATCAAGATGAGAGATCTGAGGAGGGGGCAAGGATGCTGAAAGGAAAGAAAATCGTTCTCGGCATAACAGGTAGCATCGCGGCATACAAAGCATGCTACATCATCCGTGGACTGATAAAGGCTGGGGCAGAGGTTCAGGTCGTGATAACGCCATCAGGCAAGGAGTTCATCACTCCCATCACGCTGTCGGCACTGACCCACAAACCGGTCATCAGCGAATTCTTCTCTCAGAGAGACGGCACCTGGAACTCACACGTAGACCTCGGTATCTGGGCCGACGCCATGCTCATAGCACCATGCACGGCATCAACGATTGGAAAGATGGCAAACGGCATTGCCGACAACATGCTCATCACCACATATCTCTCGATGAAAGCACCAGTGTTCGTAGCTCCCGCCATGGACCTCGACATGTATCGCCATCCGTCAACACAGCAGAACATGAATACGCTTCTGGGCTATGGCAACCATATCATCGAACCCAAGAGCGGATTTCTTGCCAGCGGACTTGAGGGCAAGGGCAGAATGGAAGAGCCGGAAGAGATAGTGAGACAGCTCGACGCATTCTTCGAAGACAATGACAACGCGTTTGAAGACACGTGCCACACTCCTGCCTGCAAGGAAGGACTGCCACTCAAGGGCAAGAAGATAATGATTACCGCCGGACCTACATACGAGAAAATCGACCCTGTGCGCTTTATAGGCAACTACTCAAGCGGCAAGATGGGCTTCGCCCTGGCTGAAGAATGTGCGAGAAGAGGCGCTGAAGTAACGCTTATCGCCGGACCAGTGACGATGAAATGTTCTGACATGATAAAAAGAATCGACGTTGAGAGCTGCGATGAAATGCATAAGGCAGCCACAGAATGCTTCGCCAGCCAGGATGCAGCGATATTGTGTGCGGCAGTTGCCGACTTCAAACCTAGCCACGTGAGCGACAGGAAGATAAAGCGTGAGCACGACAACCTCGTGATAACGCTAAGTCCGACCCACGACATTGCCGCCGCTCTCGGCAAGGCAAAGCAGGCTGGACAGAAGCTGATCGGATTTGCACTGGAAACCAACGACGAGGAGATGAACGCAAAGAAGAAACTTGCGAAGAAGAACCTTGACTTCATAGTGCTCAACTCCACACGCAATGAAGGCACCACTTTCAGAAGCGATGACAACATGATTTCCATTATTTCGCCAGACGGCAAGAAGGATTATCAGAAAAAGCCGAAGACAGAGGTGGCAAGCGACATCGTAGACGAGATGGAGAAACTTTGGAAATGATGATTTCTCTAACAAAAAGACATAAACCACTACACATCATGAGAATACGACTGATTTGTCTGTATGCACTGCTCATCGTGGCAACGGTATCCGCCGGAGCACAGGAGCTGATAGCCAAGATAACTATCAACCACAACCAGATACAAGGCACCGATGCCAGCGTCTTCGACAATCTGAAGGAGACGCTGGAGCAGTTTGTCAACGACAGGCAGTGGACGGATTATCAATTCCAGAAAAACGAAAGAATCGTGTGCAACTTCAACATAACGGTGACTAAATACGACCAGTCATCGAACAAGTTCACATGCAATGCACTAATACAGGCAAACAGACCGGTATACAACTCGGCATATAACACTACCTTATATAATAATAAGGACAACGACTTCAACTTCGAGTTCGCACAGTTCGACCAGCTCAACTTCAATGAAGAACAGATAGACAACCAACTGACGGCTCTATTCGCCTATTACGCCTATCTCATCATCGGACTCAACCTCGACAGCTTCTCACCAATGGGAGGTGAAGACATACTGCAGCGCTGTATGAACCTCACCAACAATGCCCAGAACCTGAACTTCACGGGATGGAAATCATTTGAGACCGACAGAAACAGATTCGCCATCATAAACGACTACCTCGACGGAGCGATGAAACCGTTCAGACAACTGCAGTATGACTACTACAGAACTGGACTCGACGAAATGGCAAACAATGTGGAACGCGGAAGGACGAACATCACCACCGCTCTCGAAACCAATCTCAAGAAGGCTCATGACGACAAGCCGCTGAGCAGTCTGCCTGCTATATGGACTGACTTCAAGAAAGACGAGCTGGCAAACATCTATAAGGGCAAGGGCACGCAGAAGGAGAAAGAGGCCATATACGAACTGCTGTTCTCCATCAACCCATCGCAGAACAACTCGTGGGAAAAGATAAAAGAATGACAAGGAGGAAGATTTTCAAATGATTTTCTTACCGAATATACTCTCTATTTAACCACTTTAGCAGAAAACAGAAATGCTGAAACAACTATATATCAAGAATTTCGCACTCATAGACACGCTCGATATGGAATTCTTTCCTGGGTTCTCTGTGATAACAGGAGAAACAGGAGCCGGAAAAAGCATCATACTCGGAGCCATAAACCTGCTGCTCGGACAGAGAGCTGACTCCAGACAGATAAAGAAAGGAGCTGACAAATGCGTAATCGAAGCTCATTTCGACCTCTCGAGATACGACATGAAAGCGTTTTTCGACGAGAACGACATTGAATATGATGCCAACGACACCATACTGCGAAGGGAACTTCTGGCTTCAGGAAAGAGCAGGGCATTCATCAACGACACACCGACATCACTCGCCATTACGAGAAAACTCGGCGAACAGCTCATCGACATACACAGCCAGCACCAAAACCTCATGCTAGGCAACGAGGACTTCCAGCTGAAAGTGCTCGACATTATGGCACAAAATGCAATATTACTTGAAGAATACCACTCGGCATACGACAAATTGCAGAAAGCGCGCAACAATGTGGCTGAAGCAAAAAGGGAAATGCAGAAAGCCATAGAGAACGAGGAATTCTACAGATTCCAGCTAAATGAACTGCAGGCTGCAAATCTGCAACACGGAATGCAGGAACAACTGGAAGCAGAACAAGAAAAGCTGAACCATGTGGAAGACATAAAAGGCACACTGTACCAAGTGGACGTCATGCTGAACGGGAACGGCGAGAGAAGTCTCGTAGACGACATACGCGAAGCTGCAAGGACGTTGGCTGGCATCAGCAACGTGTATCCCGAAGCTGCCGGCATGGTAGAGAGAATGGAGGACTGCCATATAGAACTGAAAGACATAGCACAGGAAGTGGGGGCAAGCATGGACGGAATAGAGATAGATCCGGAGAGACAGAAACAGGTAAACGAAACCCTCGACATGATTTACTCACTGGAACAGAAACACCACACGGACTCCGTGGACAGGCTCATAGAAAAAAGAGACGAACTGGAACAGAAGATCCTCAACATTGACAATGGTGACGAAAGACTGAAGGAACTGGAACAGAAACTCTCCGAGGCTAATGCAAACTGCAAGGAAGTGGCTGGCAGACTGACGGCAACAAGACGAAAGGCAGCGACAACGGTGGAGAGAGGAATGAAAGACCGGTTAGTGCCTTTGGGAATACCAAAGGTGAGATTCAGCATAAGCATCGAACCGAGAGAGTTCCAAAGAGACGGCTGTGATGCCGTGGCATTTCTATTCAGTGCCAACAGCAGCAGCGACATGATGCCTATTTCACAGGTGGCATCAGGAGGAGAAATCGCAAGAGTGATGCTCTCGCTGAAAGCCATGATCAGCAACGCCGTGAAACTCCCGACAATCATCTTCGACGAGATTGACACAGGAGTGAGCGGAAAGATTGCCGAAAAAATGGCACTGATAATGCAGGAAATGGCCCAAAGCGAAAGACAGGTGATAAGCATCACCCATCTGCCACAGATTGCTGCAAGGGGAACTACACACTACAAGGTGTATAAGGAAGAAACGGAGAACGGAACTGAAAGCACAATGACAAGACTCAATGATGAGCAACGCGTAAATGAGATAGCGCAGATGCTGAGCGGATCAGACATCACCGATGCAGCAAAGCATAATGCCAAGGACCTGTTGGGAGCATGAAATGCCCGTAAACCCGTTTGCTTGGCAAGAAGAATCCCTTATCAATCCGTCAACAAATATAAAATGAAACATATAACAATTTTCAAACTGATATTCTCATTGGCAGCATTAATTCTGCCAGCAACAGTAAAAGCACAGTCGGCAGCCGTAAAGAAAGCATCGGAAAGCGTGTTCACGCTGACCACATTCAATGCGGACGGAAGCATACATGCCACAAGTCATGGAGTGTTCGTAGGCAAGAGCGGTGAAGCAATAAGCAACCTGAAACCATTCTTAGGCGCCAGCAAAGCTGTAGCAATCGATGCAAAAGGAAACAAGAAGGACGTAACACGCATCTTGGGACTGAACGATATTTATGATGTGGTGAAATTCAAAGTGGATGGCAACACGAAACCTGCAGCCATCGCCAACACTGCAACTACGCCAGGCGGCAAACTGTGGCTTCTGCCCTACTCCAACAAAAGTGCGAAACCAGAAGCAGCGACAGTGAAGAGTGTGGAGAAATTCATGGATAAGTTCTCATACTACATCTTCGACTATTACGCAAAGGAGACAACTGAAGCTTGCCCGTTCGTCAACGACAATGGTGAAGTGGCAGGACTGTTGCAGACATCAACGACATCGACGGAAGCTCACGCCACAGATGCAGCCTTCATAATGCAGCTGACAACAAGCGGACTGTCGGTCACCGATGACACATACAGGAAAATAGGTATACCTGCAGCATTGCCAACGGAAAAGAACCAAGCCATGCTGGCTCTGATGCTCGCCACACAGAGCAACGACTCCCTGAAGAGCGAGGCGACAACAAGCGACTTCATAACCGCCTTCCCCACCCTTGCAGACGGCTATGTGGCAAAGGCTGAAGCTGAGGTAAACAGAAACGACTTTGAAGCAGCACGCAAGACAATGGAGACAGCTGTGGACCGCACAGAACCCAAAGACGAAATCCATTACAACTACGCAAAGCTGATGTATATGAAGGAGTTGTACAGAAGCGATATCGCCTACGCCCCATGGAGTCTTGACAAGGCCATCGACGAAGTGACAAAGGCTTACAGCATAAACGCGCTGCCAATATACAAAGATCTGGAAGGACAGATCCTCTTCGCCAAGAAAGACTACCAGAAGGCTTATGATACATTTATGGCGCTTACAGACAGCAAACTGAAAAACGGCGATCTGTATTACAATGCAGCTCAATGTAAGGACATGATGAAGGCTCCTGACACAGAAGTGCTCGCATTGCTCGACAGCGCAGTGAACAACATCGACACGCTCAACGTGAAAGAAGGCGCAAAATATTTCATCATGAGAGGCGACGTATATAACAGGATGGAGAACTACCGTCAGGCAGTGTTCGACTATACACGCTACGAGGTGATTGAAGGAAAAAGACAAACTCCCCAATTCTACTACGTCAGAGAACAAGCTGAAGTTAAGGCAAAACTCTTCAAACAGGCACTGTCAGATATCGACATTGCCATATATCTAGCCCCTGATGAAACATCCTTCAAGGCTGAAAAAGCATCACTGCAACTCAGACTCAACCTTATCAGCGAAGCCATGCAGACTGCTGAACAATGTGTGAAAGAAGCTCCTGACTATTCAGACGGATACCTCATCCTCGGACTGGCACAGATAAACTCCGGCAAAAAGGAGGAGGGACTGGCGAACCTCGACAAGGCAAAAAATCTGGGCAACAGCCAGGCTACTTCACTGATAGAGAAATACAAGAAATGAAAACAGTATTGATTGACAAGAAACAATAACGAGAAATGCGGTTCTGTAGATTCCACATCCAACTACAAGAGGATAGAATTATCACTTGAACATGGACATGAAATCTACAGGACCGATTCCAGGACCTTATACTAATACGAAAAGGATGGACAAAGGAACAAGAATCATCGTCTCAATAGGCAGCAACTTCAACGCCAAGGAGAATATCACACTGGCAAAGCGGAAACTGGCTTTCATGCTGGGCAACGATACCGTGTTTACCAAAGAAATGTGGACAGACCCCATTGGAATAGAATCGGAGAAGTTTATCAACTGCATCTGTTTCTCCACGACGAAGCATACGTTGTCGCAAATCACGAAAGCATTCAAACAACTAGAAAAACGATGTGAGAGAAGCAAGAAGAATGACTTGATGAACAGAATAACTCTCGACATCGATATTCTGATGTATGGAGAAACGAAACTGCACATAGACGATTGGAACAGAGACTATATCAAGACTCTGATGAACGACTATGACAACAACAAGGAATTATTCATTATCGACAAGACACTATGACAAAAAAGCTATTATTACTCTCAGTCGTGGCTCTTGGATGCCAGACGACATCATTGAAGGCACAAGACTTCAACAAGTATTTCACAGAAAACACCCTGAGAATAAACTGTATCTTCGGAGGTAACGCCAACGAGCAGCATATCTTCGTGGACAACATGAATTCCATTCCAGGATGGTATGGAAGAAAGACAAGACTCGGAGAGTTTCCGGTGGAGGGAAACGCTCAATTTGAAATGAGAGACCACAAGACAGGAAAGGTGATTTACAGAAACTCCCTCTCTACCCTCTTCCAGGAATGGCAGACATACGACGAGGCCAGGACATCAAACAAATCGTTTGAAAATGTCATCCTCATGCCTATGCCTAAAGATTCCGCCGAAGTGACCATCAAACTGAAGAACAACAGGAGAGAAACCGTGGCTTCAATCACTGAGACCATTGCCCCCAAAGACGTGCTGATAAGCAAAAAAGGCAGTCACCCTACGCCATACGACGTCATTCACAAGGCTGCAGACACCTCAAACTGCATCAACATTGCCTTCCTTGCAGAAGGATATACAGAAACCGAAATGGAGAAATACATCAATGATGTCAAGATTGCGACTGACGCAATCTTCGCTCACGAACCATTCTTGGAATACAAAGACAGATTCAATGTCATTGCTGTGAAGTCGGTATCAGAAGAGAGCGGGACGAGTGTACCGTCCAAGGGCATATGGAAGAACACTGCATTGGGATCCAACTTCGACACTTTCCACAGTGAGAGATACCTTACGACACTGAACCTGAAAAAGGTACACGACTGGCTCGCTGGTACTCCATACGAACATATTATCATATTGGTAAACACCGATGTTTATGGCGGAGGAGGTATACTGAACTACTATAACCTGAGTTCCACAGGACACAAATCATTCAAGCCTGTCATCGTACACGAGTTCGGACACAGCTTCGCAGGACTCGCAGATGAATACGCCTACGATTGGGAAGAGATTCCGATGTTTCCTCTCGACGTAGAACCATGGGAGGCCAATATCACCACCCTTGCCGACTTCAAAGGCAAATGGGAAAGCCTCATAGAGAAAGGAACTCCGATACCTACACCTGAGACAAAAGACGAAAAGAAGGCAAAAAACAAAGTGGGATACTTTGAAGGAGCTGGATACAGGACCAAAGGTGTATACAGAGGGGTGCAGGACTGCCGTATGAGAACGAACGCCTGCAAGGAATTCTGCATCGTATGCAAAAACGCTCTCACAAAACTAATTAAATTCTATACTGGAGAATGAGAGGCATCAGAACTCTGATCATCTTCATGTTCATCACTGCTGTCTGCAACACAAGACTGCCAGGACAAACAGTCAATGGCATGCCTGACAAAGAACAGCTGACAATAGCACTGGAATACTTCAGCAGCGGCAAATACATCGAGGCGCGAAATATACTGACGCGCCTCGATAAAAGATACAAGCTGAACCCCAGGTTCAAGGCGTATATTGGATTATGCTTCTATTATACCTGGGAATATGACAAAGCCTGCAGATACCTTGACCCGTATATAGCAGACCTGGAAGTTTATGCCCCACACGAAAGAAGCGTGTACTTCTTTGCAGATGCAGAAAGCCATTTCCTGCTCGAAGAATACGACAGGGCCATACCGCTATATGAGAAAACGCTTACCGTATGCTATGGCAAAGAAAAAGGCGATGTGTTCTTCAGGCTAGCCTACTGCTATATGAACAGCAAAGAATGGCAGAACACTCTCGATTGTCTAGACTCCGCATTATCATTTTATGAACAATTCGGATATCCGGAAGACAAAAGCGCAAGAGTGATTCAGATACAGAAGATGATTGCAGGATGCAAGAAAAAACTCAAACAAGGAAACAAGACAAACAAAGATAATGTAAAGCAAGAAAACACGACTGAAAAAACAAAGATGAAATGCGATTGAAACATAAGTGTATCATGAGAGAAGACAAAACAATTTTCATGTCTTGTTGTAAATGAAAAGCAAAATTTAATGCAAATAATTTGCAATAAGAGAAAATAGCATTATCTTTGCAACACGAAAGAAATACAAAAGAAATAGACCGTATCGGTTCGATCGGGATACTCATCAATAATAAAACGAAAACCGAGATGATTTCTTTTGCTAATGGCGGGCCACATTCCCCAGCAATGAGGATAGCTGTAAAGCCGGTGGATTACAAAGGCGGAGAACTCTCAAATCTTTCTAGCTCGGAGTTTCATCACATCATCGGTGCGGTCTTTTTTTAAATACAAAAGCGGTGGCACTTCGTCAAGACACGAAACACCGCTTTTCTTCTTGAAATTTTAAATCATAAAAACTTTTATAAATATGTTCTCAGGAATAGTAGAAGAATTCGCTACTGTGACCAACATACACAGATATGGTGGCAATATCGATTTTACACTCACATGCTCATTTGTAAACGAACTCAAAATAGACCAAAGCGTATCTCACAACGGTGTATGTCTGACCGTAGTGGAGATAAAGGACAATACATACACCGTGACGGCTATGAAAGAGACACTTGACAGAACGAATCTCTCACTACTCGAAGTGGGAGACAAAGTGAACGTGGAGAGGTCGATGATAATGAATGGAAGACTCGACGGACATATAGTGCAAGGACATGTTGACGAGACAGCAAAGTGCATCGACATGAGAGATGCCGACGGCAGCACATATTTCACCTTTGAATACAAGAACAACAAAGAGATGGCACAGCGTGGATATTTTACAGTGGACAAAGGTAGCGTAACGGTGAACGGAGTGTCGCTCACGGTTTGCGAACCAACCGACAATACCTTCACTGTCGCCATCATACCATACACAAGGGAAAACACGAATTTCTGCGATATACAGGTGGGAACAGTGGTAAACATCGAGTTTGACATTCTCGGCAAATATATAGCAAGGCTGAAACATTTTGACTGATAATGTTTCATGTAAAAAAAGTGAAGCAAAACGACACATAAAGCCTAATCATGAAAACCATACGAAGGAGTCTATGATAAATTGCCATACCCTACACATTTTTTCATGACAGGACAATAACAGAGAAAAACATAAACATGGAAATAAACAAATCGGAATTCGTCATAAGCAGTGCTGAGACAACCAAATGTCCAAACGACAACAAGCCGGAATACGCATTCATAGGCAGAAGCAACGTTGGCAAATCTAGTCTCATAAACATGCTCTGCAGACACAAAGGATTGGCCAAGACATCTGCCACACCAGGAAAGACCCTGCTCATAAACCATTTCATAATCAACAATGAATGGTATATAGTTGACCTGCCCGGATACGGATATGCCAAGAGGTCCAAGACCGTGCAACGTAAGCTCGAACAGATGATACAATCATATATCCTGCAGAGGGAACAGCTTGTAAATCTATTCGTGCTTATAGACATCAGACACGACCCACAGAAAATTGACACCGACTTCATAACATGGTTGGGACAAAGCGGCATACCATTCTCTATAATCTTTACCAAGGCTGATAAAATAGGAAACATGCAGAAGGCGCAAAAAGCAGCCAACAAATATATGGACACCCTAAAAGAAACATGGGAGGAACTGCCTCCCTATTTCGTGACAAGCAGCGACAAGGCTTTGGGAAGAGACGAAGTGCTCGACTACATTGAAGGAATAAACCGGGAATTGACAACAGAAGATTAATATTTGATGAGCATACAAACAAACGAGTTGACAAGACATTACTCAGAAAAACGACAACAAACATAAAATGGTGCGTCAACTTGTCTACTCGTCAATTTGACTATTCGTTTACTAAATACACACACTATGGCAAGTCAGAAACCTTTTCTTGACGTACAGAACCTGACAAAGACATTCGGAGCACAGGTGATTTTCGACAATATATCATTCAGCATTGCAGAGGGACAGAAAGTCGGACTAATAGCAAAAAACGGAACAGGAAAATCCACACTGCTATCCATACTGACAGGCAAAGAAGACTACGATGCGGGAAACATTGTATATAGCAACGGAATAAAAGTAGGATATCTGGAACAATCGCCGACCTTCGACCCAAACGAAAGCGTGCTCGACGCATGCTTCAACCACGACGGCAAAGAAGAAAAGATACTCAAAGCGAAACAGATTCTCACACAACTGAGGATTGCCGACCTCAACCAGCCTATGGGACAACTAAGCGGAGGACAGCAAAAAAGAGTGGCGTTAGCTAATATACTCATCAACGAACCCGACATGCTCATTCTGGATGAACCTACCAACCATCTCGATATAGAGATGACAGAATGGCTAGAAGGATTCATCGGCAGAGGAAACAAAACGCTGCTTATGGTTACACACGACAGGTTCTTCCTCGACAGAGTATGTTCCATAATACTGGAACTCGACGACTTCACCATATATAAATATAAAGGCAACTACAGCTACTATCTGGAAAAGCGACAAGAGCGGATAGACAATATGAGAACTGAAGTGCAGAGAGCTAACAACCTTTATAAAAGGGAACTGGAATGGATGAGAAGAATGCCGCAGGCGAGAGGACACAAAGCGAAATACAGAGAAGACGCATTTGTAGAGCTTGAGAAAGTGGCAAAACGGAAAATCGAAGAAAGACAACTCCGACTCAAATCAAGCAATGTTTATATCGGAAGCAAGATATTTGAATGTCAATACGTGTCAAAGGCTTTTGATGACAAAGTGATACTCAAAGATTTCTACTACAACTTCGCCAGATACGAAAAAATGGGTATAGTCGGAGACAATGGAGCAGGGAAATCAACATTCATAAAACTTCTGTTAGGAAAAATACAGCCAGACTCAGGAAAATTTGACATTGGAGAAACTGTGAAATTCGGGTACTTCTCACAGGAAGGACTCAAATTCAATGAAGAACAGAAGGTGATAGACGTCATAACAAACATAGCTGACTATATAGACGTGGGAGGCAAGAAACATTTGTCAGCATCACAATTCTTGCAATATTTCCTTTTCACACCAGAACAGCAACACAACTACGTGTATAAGCTAAGTGGAGGAGAAAAGCGAAAACTATATCTTTGCACGATACTGATGGCAAATCCCAACTTTCTCGTACTCGACGAGCCAACAAACGATCTTGACATCCAGACACTACAAGTGCTTGAAGAATACCTTGTGGACTTCCCCGGTTGCGTTATCGTAGTAAGCCATGACCGTTATTTCCTCGACAAAACCGTAGACCATCTACTTGTATTCAAAGGAAATGGAGAGATAAAGGATTTTCCAGGAAACTACACCCAATACCGTGATTGGAACAGCATAATAACATCTGAAGAAAGAGAAAAGAAGGAAAAAGAGAAAAAAGTCACCGTACCCTCAAAACATAAAGAAAGCCAACAAGGAGGGAAAAGGAAAATGACTTACAAGGAGAAATGCAAATATGAACAACTGGAAAAAGAAATTACAGAGTTGGAAAAAGAACAGAGACACATAGAAGAAGCTCTCAACTCAGGCACACTAACTGTGGATGAACTGACCAATAAGAGCATCAGATTCTCTGAAATTAAGCAGATAATTGACCAAAAGTCATTAGAATGGCTCGAATTGGCTGAGATTGAAGAATAAAACAAAAATATAGATTTCAACACGACAAACATAGAGGATTCTATAAATTGATTTCAAGTCGCGTCTGAATATAATGATATTTACGACATGACAAGGAACCGCAAGTTAAATTTGGTTAACCAATAGGTAAATTACCAATTAACAAAGCAAATGTTTGAAGAATGTTTTGTATATTTGCAAAATCATTAGAAACACCCTTTGTTTCTGTTTTTTTGAAACGAAAATCATATAATTTTTTCACACATAATTTATTATGTATAGCAAAGACGAATTACTATCGAAGGATATCTCCGAATTGGAGGATATTGCTAACAATATTGGAGCACAGACCACTCCGTCTGACTCAAAAGAGGTTATTGTATACACTATCCTGGACAAACAGGCTGAAGTGGAAGGCAACAAGAATCCTCTTGGCACAAAACGCAAAAGAACAAGGATAACGAAAAAGGAAACTGACAAAGTTTATTCAGTCAAAGGTGCTACTGGGGAAAACTTCGACTTAAAGAAAAGCAAGACGACACCAGCAACCAGCCAATTGCCGCTTTTTGAGGAGCCTGTTGCCGACAGCAAAGACTCTAAGTCTGCAGAAACAGAATCGGCAGAAGAGGCCACTCCTAAAAAAAGGACAAGAAGGACAAAAGCCCAGAAACAAGCTGATGAACTAGCAAAAGAAGCTGCTGAGACCATTCAGGAAATTGCAGAAATGAAGCCAACTCCAGAATCAACCGAGACTGAAGAAAATCAAAATATAGGTGAGACAACAGAAACCATCGCCCCTTTGTCAGCAAACGAAGAACCAAGCATGGAAGAGCCCTCAATATCTAAGAAAACAGATAACACAGACGACATCATGACCGCCACACCTGAGGCACAGTTCGCATTAAGCGACAACGACAGCGAAGACGGTGATATACAGGCTGACCTTATTGCACAGCTTCAGGCGAAAGTGAATGCCCACAACGAGAAAATTGATGAGTCATATGAAGCAGGGATTGCAGAAAATAAAATTGACGAAGTGTGGGAAGGAGATCCTGGTGATGGTACCGACTTCATAACTATAGTAGACTTGCCAATAGAAGACCAAACAGCAATGCCCAACTACGACATGTTTGACAATCTAACCGCATCGGTTACAAATGACAATATGTTTGCAGTTGACGAGAAACAGGAGACTCAATACAATTTTGACGACATAATAACGGCAAACGGCGTATTAGAAATTATGCCTGATGGATATGGTTTCCTAAGATCCAGCGATTACAACTATTTGTCATCGCCAGACGACATATACGTCTCGAACGCACAGGTTAAGAACAACGGACTGAAGACTGGTGACGTGATAGAATGCCATGTGCGACCACCACACGATGGAGAAAAGTATTTCCCTCTGACATCAATAGATAAAATCAACGGAAGGACTCCATCAGAAGTGAGAGACAGAATGCCTTTTGAACACCTTATTCCATTATTCCCTGAAGAGAAGTTCACATTATGCGGCAACCCTGCAACAACAAATCTAAGCACGAGAATTGTAGATCTCTTCGCTCCAATAGGTAAAGGTCAGAGAGCCTTGATCGTGGCACAACCAAAAACCGGTAAGACCGTACTCATGAAAGATATAGCCAACGCTATAGCAGCTAACCATCCAGAAGCTTACCTCATGATGCTGCTTATTGATGAACGTCCGGAGGAAGTTACCGACATGGCCAGAACTGTAAATGCAGAAGTAATCGCCTCTACTTTCGACGAGCCAGCAGAAAGACACGTAAAGATAGCAGGCATCGTATTGGAGAAGGCCAAGCGTATGGTGGAATGTGGCCACGACGTAGTGATATTCCTCGATTCAATAACACGACTAGCACGTGCATACAACACTGTTGCTCCTGCAAGTGGAAAAGTTCTCACCGGTGGTGTTGACGCAAATGCCCTGCAGAAACCGAAACGTTTCTTCGGTGCAGCACGAAACATCGAAAATGGTGGCTCGCTGACCATTATCGCAACAGCTCTTATTGACACTGGCAGCAAGATGGACGAAGTAATCTTTGAAGAGTTCAAAGGTACAGGAAACATGGAGCTCCAACTCGATCGCAGCTTGAGCAACAAACGTATATTCCCTGCAGTAAACCTTGTTGCGTCAAGTACACGTCGTGACGACCTACTACATGACTCTACTACACTGGAACGCCTGTGGGTAGTAAGAAATTCCATTGCCGACATGACTTCCGTAGAAGCAATGAACACTATCGGAGAGTATATGAAGAAAACAAGATCCAACGAAGAATTCCTAATGGCTATCAATTCGTAAAAGGACTTATCAAAACTGATTATACTTCACAATAGACGAGAAAACAAGCAGAAGAGTTAATGTGAGAGTTTTCAGAATATCTGGAACTATTCAAGAAGACAATTTTCCTTGTTTTCTCGTCTTTCCTTTTATACACTCGTCAACATTAGTGTCCCTATTTTAACGGGACACTAATGACGGAAAGTCAATAAAAAAAGGAAGCCATGTGGCTTCCTTAAGTCGTTTTGCAGAAAAGAATAATTTATTCTGCCTCGTTTGAAGTCTCCTCAGCAGGTGCTTCAGATGCTTCGCTTGCCTTAGCAGCTTCAATTGCAGCTTTCTTTTCTGCAACTTTCTTGGCGATAGCTTCATTGACTTTCTTCTCCTCGGCCAAATTCTTCTCGTAAGTTGCCTTCTTTTCATTGGCGACACCATTACGAACTGAATCGAGCTTGGCTGCCTTCTCTGACTTCCAAGCGTCAAACTTAGCCTGTACAGCAGACTCGTCAAATGCACCCTTCTTAACACCACCGCGCAAGTGCTTCATCAAATAAACGCCCTCGCCTTTCAAGATGTTACGAACAGTGTCAGTTGGCTGTGCACCAACTTCTACCCAATAAAGAGCACGATCAAAATTCAAATCTACTGTGGCTGGATTAGTGTTTGGATTATAAGTACCAATCTTTTCAGTAAACTTTCCATCACGTGGAGCTCTAACGTCAGCGATTACGATGCTGTAAAAAGCATAGCCCTTACGACCACCGCGCTGTAATCTGATTTTTGTTGCCATTTAAATTTTTATTTTTAGGTTTGAATTTAATGCCATTAACTCGTAGTGGCGTGCAAAGTTAATAAAATAATATGATTTGTCGAATGTTGTTTCGTAATTTTGAGTATATTTTAACAAATATCACTAAAAAACATCAAGCATTGATTAAAATTAACTATTTCGACTTCTCTAATCTTACTCCGCATTCCATTCCCTCAACACCTGACAGGTATGAACTGATTGTGCCAAGCATAGAATTATTGTACATTGCTCCTGCAGCACTTGCAAATTTAAGGAGCTTTGTCGCATCCATGACAATCAGCAATGAATTACCGTCAATCTGTGTGGTTCCCATTATCTGCTGAATTCCACCTGAATATGTCAGTTTCACATTCTTGCCTTCAATGGTATAGGTTCCGGTGACAGTTTTCTTGGCAATTGCCTGTGTGAAATTGCCTTTCTTGTCAAAGGTCATCTTGAACTTCCCTGCCTTAATGCCATATTTGTTAAATACAGTGTTAAGTTTATTCTCAATAGCTGTTGAAACTAGCTTTCCTCCTGCTTGTTTCAGAAGGCTTGAGCTTTCAAACACCACAGCTGGTTCTTTATAAACCCACGTTCCGACAATCTTGTCAGCAGTAGCGACTTTGCTGTTTTGGAAAATAGATGTAAGCCCCTCATAAATATCTGAAAGCTTACTTCCTTCTGTCTTACTGCCGTTTTGCTTGTTTGACATTCTGTCAGCTACGTTACCCAAGATTCCACCTAGAATATTCTGAGATGATGCAACTGATGCCCCTCCAAACCACAAAGAAGCGACTACCATGGTCTTGATAAATAAATTCCTCATGTTCGTTTTGTTGTTAAATTAACTAAATAATATATGTTATAGTCCTTGTCCTGCAGGATTCATTGCTTGCTCTCGCCAGTGTATCATAACAAGTTGAAAATGCCGGTTGGCTGTCTGCGTCGAAGAATATCTACTTCTATATCGCCTCCCATACGCAAGCCATTTTCTTGAAATTCCTTTTCTATTGTCTTTCTCAATAGCTCAGGATGATTGTTCTCTTCACTTAAATGGCAGAGCCAAATGTGCTTCAAGCCTTTCATATAGCATTCACATATAGTCTGAGCGCATTTTACATTGCTCAAATGTCCATTCCCACCTGCTATTCTATCTTTAAGATATTGTGGATATGGACCATTCTGTAACATCGATTCGTCATGGTTGGCTTCCATAACCAGATAATTGCATTTTCTTATATTGTCTCGGATAGTATCTGTAATATGTCCAATATCTGTCATGAGGCCAAAAACGACGTCATGATATTCTATTGTATAGCCCACATTACCACAACTGTCATGCGGAACGTCAAAAGGAGTGATCTTGAAGTCACCAATCTCTATGGTGTCATCTCCAGGTAAGAAAACCCGTTTGTTTGCCGCATTAATTTTCTTTCGTACACAATAGTTTTTTTGTATTCCTTTGTGGACTGCTTCTGTAGCGTAAACAGGAATCTTGAAATCATTACTTATTGCCCCTACTGACTTGACGTGGTCTGCATGGTCATGTGTCACAAGTATAGCGTTGATTTTAGTAAAGGACAATCCATATTCCTGGAAATATCTTTTCATGGATCTTATACCAACGCCAGAATCCAACATTAATATAGTATTATCCGACATTAACAGATAACTGTTTCCGCTGCTACCGCTGCCAAAAGATATAAATTTTAGCATTTCGTTCGTTATTTTATTCTTTAAATGTGCAGTCTAAAACCTATATGTATTTACCTATCGAACTGCATTAATCGTGCAAAGGTACAAAGTTTTAGGTTAAATAATAAAGAAAACAAAACATTAATTGGCATTTCGCGGAAGTTTTACGCTGGAAAATATGCGACAAATGTACGACATTGGTAATAATTCTATTAAAAGTAGCTTACATTTAAATGAAAAGTAACCTATATTGGGGATATAAGTAACTGTTTTAAATGTGCAGAACAGCTATTTTTATACGCCAAAGAATGCATATTGCGACGACATTGTTTTAAAGACCAACATATCCAATGACTTTGATAGAAGTGTGCCTAAATATCATTCAAAGGACAAGCTGTTCAACTTATTTTTCAGTTCGTCTGCCTTCGATCTCCTTATTGAGAGTGTAATCGTACAGGTGTTGTCAAACTCTTGCGAAATAATCTGTGGTTCCATTGTTTTTACTACTTTCATGACTCCGTTCATCATGACATATGGGAAAGTGAATGTTATTTTTTCCTTAATGTACTTCTCTTCAATAACGCAATGTGACAATGCATCTGCAGCTGCGGTTCTATAAGCTACAATCAACCCTCCGGTGCCAAGATTTACACCTCCATAATATCTTATGACGACTATAAGAATGTCAGTGAGGTCATTTGATACTATTTGTCCATAAATCGGTTTTCCTGCGGTGCTGCTTGGTTCTCCGTCATCATTCATTTTATAGTCTGCCTTATCAGCCCCTAATACATATGCATAACAGACATGTCTTGCGTCATAATATTTTTTTCTATAGATAGATAATATTTCTCTTATTTGTGCTTGTGATTCTACATGATGGGCAAAAGCAAGAAACTTGCTGCGTTTCTCACTGTAGAAACCCTCCCCTATTGTTTTTGTGATTGTCGTGTATTTATCTTCCACTTTTAATACTGTAATTTCTTGATGACGATTATCCTTACTCTGTTTTAATCAAAAGTAGGCGCACCAATAATAAAATTATTGAGTGCGCCTTATTTAGTGTGTTCCTTGTTTCTTATGCTAATTCATGGATGATAAGTCCTGATCTGAGTTTAGGTTCAAACCATGTTGCCTTAGGTGGCATAATCTTGCCACTGTCTGCGATATCCATTATTTGCTTCATTGTTACAGGATAAAGTGCCAAAGCCATCTTCATCTCACCAGAGTCGACTCTGCGCTTAAGCTCTTCCAATCCTCTCAAACCGCCGACAAAGTCAATTCTCTTGTCGGAGCGGAAATCCTTAATTCCAAGAAGTTCGTCGAAGATAAGTCTGCTTGACACATCAACGTCGAGAACACCAATTGGGTCATTTGGATTATAAGTACCCTCCTTAGCAGTCAGACTATACCAATTTCCGTCAAGGTACATAGAGAAATTGTGCAATGCTGTCGGCTTGTACAGGTCAGTTCCCTTGTTTTCAACGATAAAGTTCTTCTCCAAGGCCTTGAGGAAATCCTCTGATGAGTAACCGTTCAAATCTGTCACAACCCTGTTGTAATCAAGAATTGTCAACTGAGAAGCCTGGAAACAAACAGCCATGAAGTAGTTGTACTCCTCATTGCCTGTGTGGTTAGGATTCTGTTTTGCTTTTTCTGCACCAACCAGAGCTGCAGCTGCAGAGCGGTGGTGACCATCTGCAATATACAAAGACGGCATTGCAGCAAATTCATTGGTAATGAGATCTATGTCTTCCTTGTCTGAAATCACCCAGAACTTATGGCCGAAGCCGTCAATAGGAGCTATGAAATCGTATTCCGGCTCTGTCTTCGCATATTTTTCAAGCAGGGCATTAAGCTTTTCGTTATCAGGATATGCAAAGAAAACCGGCTCAATGTTAGCGTTGTTTACGCGAACATGCTTCATACGGTCTTCCTCTTTATCTCTACGTGTAAGCTCATGCTTCTTGATTGTGCCGTTCATATAATCCTCTACACGAGCACCAACCACAATACCATATTGTGTCTTGTTGCCCATTGTCTGAGCATAAATGTAGTAGTGCTCTTCGTTGTCCTGAACCAGCCAGCCGTTATCCTTGAATTTCTTGAAATTCTCAGCTGCCTTATCATAAACACGTGGGTCATACTCACTTGTACCTGGCTCAAAGTCTATCTCTGGCTTTATGATATGATATAGACTCATTTCATTATCGCCAGCTTCTGCTCTTGCCTCTTCTGAATTAAGAACATCATATGGTCTTGATTCTACCTTCTCAACGAGGTTTTTCGGAGGTCTGATGCCTTTGAATGGTTTTATTGTTGCCATATCTTTATGTCAAATTTGAATTATTACAAATATGTTAGCAAATATTATTTGTTAACCTGGAACTTTGTACAACCCTCTGCAAAATAAGCATTGATCTGTTTAGCGGCTGCTATACCTGCATTAATGTTAGCCTCTGCTGTCTGAGCGCCCATCTTCTTAGGGGTGCTGAAATAACGACCTTCTGCCTTCTCTGCAAATTCTGCATCAAGATCAGGCTTGATATCTGTAACGAACTTGAGGTCTGTGCGCTCCTGCAAAAGTGCTACAAGTTCCTCTTCGTTGATAACTTCTTTTCTAGCTGTGTTAACAAGGATACCACCCTTCTTCATCTTGGAAACCAGCTCCTTGTTTATGCTCTTCTTGGTCTCGTTTGTAGCAGGGATGTGTAGTGAAACGACATCACATGTAGAGAACAACTCTTCCTGGTTGTCAACAGCATGAACGCCACTCTGCTCAATTACTTCCTTAGGACAGAATGCGTCATAAGCATAGATATCCATACCAAAGCCCTTAGCAATGCGAGCAACATTTCTTCCTACGTTGCCATAAGCTAAGATACCAAGTTTTTTACCCTTCAGCTCTGTACCAGCCTTGCCGTTGTAGAAGTTTCTGACAGCGTAAACCAATAGACCAAATACCAACTCAGCAACTGCGTTTGAGTTTTGTCCTGGAGTATTTTCAACCACAATACCCTTTTCTTTTGCGTAAGCAGTATCAATATTGTCATAGCCAGCGCCTGCACGTACTACAATCTTAAGCTCCTTAGCTGCATCAAGCACTTCTGGAGTAATCTTGTCTGAACGCACGATAAGTGCGTCTGCATTGGCTACTGCGTCAAGAAGCTGCTGCTTTTCTGTATATTTCTCCAACAATACAAGTTCATGGCCTGCATTGTCAAGCTCTGCCTTGATTCCATTAACTGCTACTGGTGCGAATGGTTTTTCTGTTGCTACTAGAATTTTCATAATTATAAGGTTTAAATTATTACACTTTAAGGTTGACTTATGATTAAATAGTCGAAAGTATTTTTTTAAATCAAAACCCATGCTTCAGTATGGAGCACGGGTTTGATTGATATTGTCTTATTCAGAATTAGTTCTGTGCTTCGAATTCCTGCATGCACTGAACGAGAGCCTTAACACCCTCTACGCTCATTGCGTTGTAGCAGCTTGCGCGGAAACCACCTACTGAGCGGTGACCCTTGATGCCGACCATGCCCTTAGATGTTGCGAAATCAAAGAACGCTTTCTCAAGTTCCTTGTACTCATCGTTCATAACGAAGCAAATATTCATGAGTGAACGGTCTTCTTTTGCTACTGTGCCACGGAACAACTTGTTGCGGTCAATTTCTGCATACAGAAGTTCTGCTCTTTCGTGCGCTCTTCTGTCCATTTCTTCAACACCACCGTTCTTCTTGATCCAACGAAGAGTCTCAAGGCAGGTATAGATAGGAACTACTGGAGGAGTATTGAACATACTGCCCTTGTCAACATGAGTCTGATAGTTCAACATCGTAGGTATCTCACGTTCAACCTTACCCAGAGCTTCATCCTTAACGATAACCAATGTTACACCAGCCATAGAAAGGTTCTTCTGTGCGCCAGCGTAGATACAGTCATACTTTGCAACATCTACCGGACGGCTGAAGATATCTGATGACATATCACCAATCAGAGGAACGTTTACGTTTGGCTCCTCGCGCAGCTCAGTACCGTAGATAGTATTATTAGTTGTGATATGAAGATAATCAACATCATCTGGACAAGTCCACCCCTTTGGAATAAAGGTGTAATTGTCATCAGCAGAAGAAGCTACTTCAACAACCTCTCCAAAATGCTTAGCCTCCTTGATTGCCTTCTTTGACCACACACCAGTGTTCAGATAGGCAGCCTTCTTCTTCAGGAAGTTACATGGAATCATACAGAATTCCAATGAAGCACCACCACCAAGGAACAGAACTGAATATCCTTCTGGAACGTTAAGCAACTCTTTAATCAAAGCTGTTGCCTCGTCAATAACTGGCTGGAAATCCTTTGATCTGTGGCTGATTTCTGCCAAAGACAAACCAATACCGTTAAAATCCAGAATCTGCTTTGCAGTGTTTTCAATTACTTCTCTTGGAAGAATTGAAGGACCTGCGTTAAAATTGTACTTCTTCATTCGAAATAATAGTTTTAGGTTAATGTTTTTCAATTGCGAAGTTACGCCTTTTATTCGAACTCGCAAAATATTTTGAAGGAAATTTCGTTTAAACTGATAAAGACTTCATCTTATTTATATAATAATGTGGGATGATTGTATCAGAAACAATACATAATGACGGTAAGGTAATCCTAATGGAAAGTAAAAACTGTTGAGACACCACGAAAAACACTCTAGACGATTTCAGAATGCGCAATCAAAATGATTGTTAAGGCTTGAAAAGTATTTAAAAATTTACAATTTGTCAAATGGCTGTGATTTCACCACTACCGTAACACCTATGGTGATTTTCGTCATAGATGACGCAAAACTGTCCTGGTGCAACACCATGGATGAATTCTTCTGCATGAACAACAAAATCCGAATCGCCTGTTATCTCAATTCTTCCTTTATGATACTCTGGTGTATGGCGTATTTTAAAAGTTATTTTATCCATATTGACCCTTTCTGTCAAATAATGAAAATCCATAACGGGGAATTCTTTCTTGTATGCAGTCTGAGGGTTATAGCCATGGCTGACATAGAGGATATTGTCTTGCACATTTTTCTTGACAACGAACCATGGTCCACCTCCAAATCCAAGACCTTTACGTTGGCCTATTGTGTGGAACCACAATCCGCGATGTTTGCCAATTATTTTTCCGGTTTCAAATTCTATTACGTCGCCTATGTTTTCACCTAAATACCTGCGTATATATTCATTATAGTTGATCTGACCTAAGAAACAGATTCCCTGACTGTCTTTTCGCTTTGCATTTACAAGTTGTTCTTTTTCAGCGATTATCCTTACCTCGTCTTTCTGGAAGTGACCTATTGGGAATATAGCTTTCCGTAATTGCCATGAATATAGTTGTGCTAAAAAATCTGTTTGGTCTTTTACTGGGTCTGGACTGGTGACAAGCCATTTTCTTCCATTCTCGTCAATCTCAGTCTGTGCGTAATGTCCTGTTGCAATCAGATCATATTTGTAACCAATCTTTTCATGAAATGCACCGAACTTGATCAAACGGTTGCACATCACGTCAGGATTAGGCGTAAGACCTGCCTTGACTTTTTCCATCGTATAACGAGTAACCTCATTCCAGTATTCTTTATGGCAATCGATCACAGCAAGTTTACATCCGTATTTATGAGCTACAGAGGTTGCCATTTCCAGATCTTCTTCTGATGAACAATCCCATTCTTCCTTCTCTTCTGGGCCGATTTTTATGTAAAAACAGTCTGGTGTCAGACCTTTTTCCGCCAGTTCATATAAAACGACAGAACTGTCTACACCACCAGACAATAATACTGCTATTTTCTTATCCTCTAATTTTTCCATTATTATGCTATACAGATATTTGCGTACATTTTACTAGAACTCTTCAGTTAGCGTCTGATAAATACGCTGCACCGGTAATCCCATCACATTGAAATAACTGCCATCAAGATGTTCCACTCCCACATGTCCTATCCATTCCTGTATGCCATAGGCTCCTGCCTTGTCAAATGGTTTGTATTTAGAGACATAATAGTCTATCTCAGTGTCTTGAAGTCGTTTAAATGTCACATTGGTGTTAACGGAGAAAACTTTTTTCTTTTCCTTAGTTGATATGCAGACCCCTGTGATTACTTGATGGGTTTTCCCACTTAACATTTTTAGCATCCTGACTGCATCATTTATGTCGTGGGGTTTACCAAGTATTGTATCATCACAAACGACTATAGTATCTGCCGTTATAACCATAGTGTCACCTGACAGGAGGTCGGTATAAGCAGAAGCCTTCTCTTCGGCAATATAGCGGGCAACTTCCTTGGCCGGCAGGTCTTGAGGGTATGTCTCTTTTATCCCTTCACGTACTAAAACTCTGAAGTGGAGGTCCAAACCGCTAAGGAGTTCCTTGCGGCGCGGACTTCCACTGCCTAAAATGATATTATATTGTTTGATCATAAACACAATTTAGAAATGATAGCCTAAAGTCAACAGCAGCTGATGCCGCTTGTTGCTTACCTTTACGGCATCACATAGATTAGACATGTCTTTTACTTCTGATATATAATCTGTGAAAGCATGGAATTTTCCATTCTGTACAGAATACTGATATGCCAGATCAAGCGAGAATTTGTTCAATGTATAGCCAATTCCGCAAGTTACACGATTGATGGACTCCCAATTGGTATAATCCGTTGTAGACGCATAATAAGACCCTGGAGAGTTGATTGTTCCGTCCTTATAACCCACACTCTCGTATTTAGGGGAAACATAATTGTAGCCTAGGCGTATTGCCAAATTATCATCAGCCTTGAACTCCATTCCGAGTTTCAAGGTACTTACGCCTTTCAGAGTGCTTTCTGTATGGTCGTTCATCTCTCCATCTGACGAACTGTTCGAATAGTAAGTATCATAATACCAGTCATAATCGCCACCATCGTTAATTCTTGAATCGAGCGTACTGTAATCCGAATATTCATAACCTGCACCTATGGCTAGATAATTGTCGAAGGTAGTACCAAGGCTCAAGCCGAACTTCCAAGGAGTGTACAATTTGAAATCATATGACTCCCCGATATTTCCCGTGTCGTAATAGCCGAAATTGTCAGCTAATGAGCGGTTGTCAATAGTGGTGTAATTTGTTGTAGTCAGATCATACCAAATTGGAGTAGCTATCGATAGACCTATACGGAAGGGCGAACTTTCTACCGGACGGAATATAATACCAGCTTTGACATCAAATCCTGTACCAGTCACCTTTCTGTTGTCCGACAATGATGTTTTACCAATACTCTTGTCCGAACTATCTAATAACGCCTCCGTGTATTCTCCATACGATTTGTAGTGAACGTCATGAATTCCAAATGTTATTCCCAAATACACACGGTCATTTATATTGCCACTCAAGTTGAAATCGTATGTTCCGATATATCCACTGTGAGTCCTGTTGAAATCAAAGTCTGAAGCTCCTAAATAACCGTCGATGTACCCCTTGTTCTTATCGTCAAAAGCAACAGGCAAAAGGGTATTTGCATAAAGGTAGTCGACTTGGTTGAACGAGTTGTCGTTTCCGACATAAGCCCCACCCTTGTCAGAAAGGTCAAAGTACTGGTCTTGACTCTTCAGGAATGTTTGCTTGTTTTGCGAAGACAAACCATCCAATTTGCCGGTTGCAGACAATATAAAGTCAAAATTCTTACTTTTGTGATAATTGAATGCGAAATTCATGAATGAGCTACGACCTGTACGCCTGGAATACACGAATCCAATCTGGTCAAAGCTGAGATTTGTCTTTTTACCATTTGCAAAGGTCTTACAGTCTTGTTGCGATACGATGCCGAATGAAACATTGGCAGAAGAGTGTCTGAATAGTCCAATGCCAGCAGGGTTTGAAGATATGGTGGATATATCAGCACCCAACGCATCCAGAGCACCTCCCATACCAATATATCTTGCAGTGCCATTTAAATCCTGATCTGCAATTTTTGCATTTTCATATGTCTCCTGTGCCATGGCGCTAGAATATGCGAACAATGCTACAGCAGAAAACAAAGCTATTTTTTTCATAATCAAATATTATATTTTAAAGTCCAATAATAACGTGTATTTGCTATCTCCTTCCTCCAAAGTGTCCGCCACCGCCGGAGCGACCGCCACCAAAGTTACTTCCGCCAGTGAAGCCACCTCCTCTGTTTACGGAAGATCCTGTGTTGAAAGACGAGTTGTTACGGTACGTAGAATTGCTATCATATTCCCGTGTCCTTATGGTTCTATTCTCTCCAAATTCATTGTTGTTGCGGTTGTTGCGACGATATCCAGAGTTATTGGTGTTCCTCATTCCCTGCCTGTTATAAGCATCTGTATTTCTTCTGTTCGTGCTGGTGCTTCCTCTGTACCCGCTAAAGTTGGTTCTGTTATTGCGAGGATTACCAACCCATCCGTGGTTAGTCGTTCCTGAAACGCCTCCATTGTGAGGATTATGGGCAACCGTTACCCCAAAATATGGCTTGTACCAACCAGAGAACCACGGGTCATACCATCCTGTCCAATAAGTAGAATACCAAGGGCTATACCATCCTCCATACCATCCGTATCTATAAGGCCATCCCCATCTATATCCATAATAGTCATACCAAGAGGCATAATACAAAGGACTTCCTGTTATCCACGGGTCATAAAACCATAGGTCGTCAAAATAACGCCATCTGTTTAATCTTGAATAGTAGTCCCATTCTCCATTATAGTCAATATCACAAGGGGCGTCATCATAAGAATATGCAGAATCCGTATCAACACCGTCAATATTAATGATGTCATTAGTCAAAGAGTCATTGGTCACATATTTATAAGTGTTGCCTAATCCTCTCCTATTGTATTCGTCAACATCCCGGGTGGAGCCAGCGTCGTATTTTGGGGCTTTATCCCCCATGACAATCGTAGTTTTCTCCCTCTTGCTTTGTTTGGGTGAAAAATACATGTCGTCCTGTGCCATTGATACTGAAGGTAAAACTACAGACAATAATAAAGTGAAAACTAATCTTTTCATGTTTTTATCTCCTAAATCTTATATTGCTTGGGATATATATATCCACAAGTGCTGTCGTTAATAATTACTAAATGCAAAAATAGATTACTTTCAAATGCAAAAATACGGAAAAACCCTATATCATGATAGGTTTTCTCCTATTTTTTATAATTTTGCAATAAAATTTACGGAAAGAGAAACAAATTCTCTTCAGAAGAATACAACTAACAATTCAAATAATGAAATATTACAAGACTGTTTTTTTCATAAAAAATACTGATGGGAAAAAAACAATACAGGGGCCGTCTTTTTCCATGGCATGCGATATCTGCGCCGCCTTATGCGGTACGGTAGGATATGAGTCATTTGAAGAAAACGAAGGTGGAATTTCCGGATACATCCAGAAAGAGCTATACGACCGTTCGTCTTTGGAAAAGACTTTGGAGGATTTTCCTTTGGACACCTTCTCCATTTCTTTTGAAACAGAAGAAGTAATAGACAAGAATTGGAATGAGGAATGGGAAAAAGGAGGGTTCAATCCGATTATAATCGGTGACCAATGTATTATACATGACTTGAAGCACCCTTCAGACAAATCATATCCCATAGATATTACAATAGATGCATGCCAGGCGTTTGGCACCGGTACACACAACACCACAAGGATGATTGTTGAAGAATTGCTGAAAATGACATTGCAAGACAAACGTGTGCTGGATTGTGGATGTGGAACTGGTATTTTATCGGTTACCGCAGCAAAATGCGGTGCAGTAGCTGCATATGGATATGATATTGACGAATGGAGTGTTAGCAATACGATACATAATGCCAAACTGAACAGTCTGGAGAATGTTTCAGCGTTGAAAGGGGATTCAACGTTATTGTATGAGGAATTAATGGGGAAATATGATATTGTTTTGGCAAACATAAACCGCAATATTCTTTTAAACGATTTGCCAACATTAGCAAATTCAATGGCAGACAATGGCACTCTCATAATTAGTGGCTTTTATAAAGAAGATGAATCTGTTCTTATTGCAAAGGCTCGTGCGTTGGGGCTAGTTGAAGAAAAGAGAAACTCTTCAGATAATTGGGCTATGATTAAATTCCTAAAAAGACAAGTCAACTTTAGTAAGCATTAGTTTTTCTAATATTAGTTAATATTGCTTAATTAACGATATAAAAATACATTCAAGAGAAAGGAAATTAATTTTAAATGAGTAATTTTGCATCCGATTTTTATCTGTCAAGGCTCAAATAAGACATAACACGAGGTTATGCGCCTTGCAGACCAAACCCGTTTTATATAACAAAATGTACGCAATTGTAGAAATTAACGGTCAGCAGTTTAAGGTTGAAGAGGGCAAGAAATTGTTCGTTCACCATATCCAAAATGCTGAAGAAGGTCAGACTGTAGAGTTTGACAAAGTGCTTCTCGTAGACAACGAGGGAGCTGTTAAAGTAGGAGCACCTGCAGTAGAGGGTGCGAAAGTTGTTTGTGAAGTGGTTAACCCACTTGTTAAAGGTGACAAGGTGATTGTCTTCAAGATGAAGCGTCGTAAAGACGAGCGCAAACGCAATGGTCATCGTACACACTTCACACAAATCGCAGTTAAACAAGTAATCGCTTAAAACAAAGGAGGACTAGTAGAAATGGCACATAAAAAAGGTGTAGGTAGTTCTAAGAACGGCCGTGAGTCAGCTTCACAGAGATTGGGCGTGAAAATTTGGGGTGGTCAGAAAGTCATCGCAGGCAACATTATTGTTCGTCAGCGTGGTACTAAGCACAACCCAGGCTTGAATGTCGGTATTGGTAAAGACGATACTCTTTATGCACTTGTTGACGGAGTAGTAAACTTCCGCAAAGGTCGCAAGGACAGAAGCATCGTTTCAGTACTTCCAGAAGCTGAAGCTTAAATAAAAACAAACTTATTCCAAACAAACATAAGAGTCTCATTAGAGGCTCTTTTTTTTTATATAGGCAATTTAGATTGTCTTTTTAACAAGTTATAAGTAGAAAATATTTATTCCGTTGATATTTTCTATGAGTTTTGCATTATCTTTGCAAATAATTATCAGAATGCAGGGAAATCAATTTCATACCCTATCAGTTCTTGTCGCTTGGTTATAACAGGTTTTTAATCAAAATACGGCATACTTGATTTACATATTTGAATTTCAACAATATTTAATTTGACCTTTGCTTATGGACAAAAAACTGTTTTTTACGAATAACGAGAAATCTCAAGTTCTTGAAGCCATAAAGGAATTAAGAAATTCGCAAAACTATGTATTGACAAAGTCTGATGAATTGAAAGTCTTTCAGTCTTTGAAGCAGGCTATAATACAAAAAAGAATACAAAGAGATATTTTTGGACTTAATCCAATATTGTCAAGCATACAGACAGCATTAATAGCCATTGAAGAAATTGGACTAAAACGGGATGGAGTTGTAGCTGTTTTGCTTTATTCGTGTTTTACGGAAGAAACGGAAAATGATTATGATAAATACGAAAAAGAATTCGGCAAGACAGTAGTAAGCATTCTTAAAGGACTTGTACACATACAAGAGTTATACAAGAAAAATCCCGTAATAGAAAGCGAAAATTTCCGTAACCTTCTTCTTTCATTTGCAGAAGATATGCGTGTGATCCTTATCATGATTGCCGACAGGGTAAATCTGATGAGACAGATTCGCAATACTGAATGTGAAGAAGAAAAAAAACGCGTGAGTGAAGAAGCAAGCTACCTCTATGCTCCACTTGCCCACAAACTAGGACTCTACAAACTCAAAAGCGAGTTAGAGGATCTTAGTCTTAAATATCTTGAGCATGATGTTTACTATATGATAAAAGACAAGCTCAACGAAACGAAAAAAAGTCGCGATAAATATATAGAAAACTTTATCAAGCCTATAAGGGAAAAGTTGGAAGCCGACGGATACAAATTCCACATGAAGGGGCGTACCAAAAGTATCCATAGCATTTGGCAAAAGATGAAAAAGCAGAAATGTGAATTCGAAGGAATATATGATCTTTTCGCCATACGTATTATTATTGACGCTCCTTTAGAATTGGAAAAGATACAATGTTGGCATGTCTTCGCTTTGATAACAAATATGTACCAACCCAATCCAAAGAGATTGCGTGACTGGCTGAGTGTGCCCAAATCTAACGGATATGAAAGTCTTCACATAACGGTGAAAGGACCTGAAAACAAATGGGTTGAAGTTCAGATAAGAACAGAAAGAATGGATGAAGTCGCAGAACGTGGACTTGCAGCTCACTGGCGATACAAAGGGATAAAAAGTGAAGGGGGCATGGACGAATGGCTTACGAGTATTCGTAGAGCTTTGGAAAACAATGACGACATGCAGGTCATAGATCAATTCAAAATGGACTTGTATGAAGACGAGATATATGTCTTTACCCCCAAAGGAGATTTGATGAAATTTCCTAAGGGCGCAACGGTTCTTGACTTCGCTTATCGCATTCATTCTAACATAGGCAATCACTGTGTCGGTGCCAAAATAAATGGTAAAGTTGTTACTTTCAGACATATCCTGAAGAGTGGAGATCAAATAGAAGTAATGACATCAACCGTACAGAAGCCTAAACAAGATTGGCTCAACATCGTTAAAACCAGCAGAGCTAGGGCAAAGATACGCCTTGCACTTAAGGAGACACAAGTGAAAGACGGGCTATATGCAAAGGAAATGCTTGAAAGAAGGATGAAGAACCGTAAGATAGAAATGGATGAGGGCACTATGTCCCATTTGATCAAAAAGCTCGGTTTCAAAGAAACAAATGATTTCTACAGGCAAATTGCTGATGAGACATTGGATATCAATCATGTAATTGAAAAATATCAGGAGATTCAAGCTTATGACAACAACCTCCAAGGTCAACAGCAGACAAGAAGCGCAGACGAATATAGCTTTGAGAATTCAATCAAGAATTTTACAAAATCCAATGGAGATGTACTTGTCATTGACCGCAATCTGAAAGGCATAGACTATCAATTGTCAAAATGTTGCAATCCGATATATGGTGATGATGTCTTTGGCTTTGTAACAGTAAGCGGTGGAATAAAAATCCACAGAAAAGATTGTCCAAATGCTTTGGAGATGCGCAAACGTTTTGGGTATAGAATTTTACAAGCCAGATGGAGTGGCAAAGCAGACTCTAAATACACCATAACATTAAAGATAATAGGCAATGACGATATTGGCATTGTCAATAACATTACAAGTGTTATATCCAAGGAGGAGAACATAATGATGAGAAGCATTAATATTGATAGCCATGACGGACTGTTCAGTGGAAATCTTGAAATAAACGTCGAAGATACTTCCAAATTGAACCAGTTAATAAAAAAATTGCGCGTTATAAAAGGCGTAAAACAAATTATAAGATTATAAATAACGTTTTTTTAATCAAAAACATTAATTTTGCATAAAGAATACGTGCTTATTCTCAGAATGATAAAACATTAATTTAATACATAAAAATATGCTTACACTTAAACTTGTCAGTGAAGAAACTGAACGTGTAATTAAAGGTCTGGAGAAAAAACATTTCCCTGGTGCCAAACAAGCAATTTATGATGTCTTGGCTCTAGACAAGATGAGACGCGAAACTCAACAGAAACTTGACAAAGAACTCCAAGAGGGTAAAAAGAAAGCTGCCCAGATAGGCGCTCTGATGAAAGAGGGTAAAAAAGATGAGGCAAATGCTATAAAAGAAAGCGTAGCCGCATTGAAGGAAGAGTCAAAATTACTTGAACGAGAATTAAACGATATACAGCAGAAGTTAATCGATCTTCTGCGAACAATTCCGAATATCCCTTGCGATGAAGTTCCTGAAGGAAAAGACGCTTCTGACAATGTCGTAGTTAAGGAGGGTGGAGAAAAACCGAACCTTCCTGAAGATGCTATGTGCCATTGGGATCTTTGCAAGAAATTCAACCTTATTGATTTTGACCTTGGAGTAAAAATCACAGGAGCAGGATTCCCTGTATACATTGGAAAGATGGCTCGTTTGCAAAGGGCTTTAGAAGCATTCTTTCTTGAAGAAGCAAGGAAAAGTGGCTATCTCGAGGTACAACCTCCATACGTTGTAAATGAAGCTTCTGGTTTTGGTACCGGACAGCTTCCAGATAAAGAAGGTCAGATGTATCATTGTAACCTGGACAACTTGTATCTTATTCCTACAGCAGAGGTGCCGGTGACGAATATTTTCAGAGATGTCATTCTTGATGAAAATGATTTGCCAATCAAGCGTTGTGCCTATTCTGCATGTTTCCGTCGTGAGGCTGGCTCTTATGGCAAGGACGTGAGAGGATTGAACCGACTTCATCAGTTTGACAAAGTAGAGATCGTACGTATCGACAAGCCAGAACACTCATATGAGTCACTTAAGGAAATGTTAGATCATGTAGAGAATCTGCTCATTAAGCTTGAACTCCCTTATCATATTCTCAGACTTTGTGGCGGAGATATGAGTTTCACATCTTCAATATGCTACGACTTTGAAGTATGGAGTGCTGCTCAAGAAAAATGGTTGGAAGTATCTTCTGTCAGCAACTTTGAAAGCTATCAAGCAAATCGCTTGAAATGTCGATTTAGAAATTCTCAGACCAAAAAGACAGAATTGTGCCACACATTAAATGGTTCGGCTCTTGCATTGCCGCGAATTGTCGCCGCTTTGATAGAAAACAATCAGACACCAGAAGGTATAAGAATACCTAAGGCATTGGTACCTTATTGTGGATTCGACATTCTTGATGACAAAAACTTCTAAAAAATTGAGAGTTGGATAACTTAAGATTGAGACATTTTTAAAGGGAGAAAGTTTTCAAAGCTTTCCCCCTTTAAAATTTAAAAGGATAGTCATGATGCTTCAATAATTATCCTATAATTACATAATAGTGTAAACCTTAAACAAGTTTAAATCCACTTTCTCTCAGTGCGTTGTTTATAGCTGCGACATGCTCCTGGTTACGAGTCTCGCAGATTACTCTCAAGATGCAGCTGTTAACCTTCTCGCTATCGCTATTCCTGTCGTGATAAACATTTGTGATGTTAGCACCTGCCTTAGCGATAACTGAAGCCACCTCTACTAATTTGCCAGGTTTGTCATCAAGCTCGACATTGATGATTGCAATTCGTCCACTCTTTGCGAGTCCACGTTCAACAACACGATTGAGAATAGTGACATCAATGTTGCCACCGCTCACAATGCAAACTACTTTCTTACCTTTAACAGGTACCTTGTTAAACATCACTGCAGCAACGCTTGTCGCACCAGCACCTTCTGCTACAACCTTTTCCTTCTCAAGCAACTGAAGGATAGCTGCACAAATCTCGTCTTCAGATACAGTAACAATGTCATCAACATACTTGCTGCAGATTTCATAAGTCAATTCACCAGGCTCTTTAACGCAGATTCCATCCGCTATGGTTGAAACGGAAGACAGGCACTCTCTCTTATGAACATGCAGACTTTGAACCATGCTAGCAGCACCGGCCGCCTGAACGCCATATACTTTGATGTGCGGATTAAGTGTCTTCAATGCGAAGGCAACTCCACTGATAAGTCCACCACCACCGACAGGTACTACTACTGCATCTATATCTTTCACTTGATCGATAAGCTCAAGACCAATTGTTCCCTGGCCTGCAATTACATTCGGGTCGTCAAACGGATGCACGAATGTGTATCCCTTTTCATCTCTCAATTCGATAGCCTTCTGGTATGCATCGTCATAAACTCCAGGAACAAGACAAACGTCTGCTCCATATCCTTTCGTAGCTTCTACCTTGCTGATAGGTGCTCCTGCTGGCAGACAGATAAGAGACTTGATTCCATGTGCTGTAGCTCCCAAAGCCACGCCCTGAGCATGGTTACCGGCTGAACAAGCGATTACTCCGTGTGCCTTTTCCTCATCACTAAGCTGTGAGATCTTATAGCATGCGCCACGTACTTTGAAAGATCCTGTACGCTGCAGACATTCCAATTTGAGATAAACATCACACTCTGGATTTACTTGAGGCGCTTGGACAACTTCAGTTTGTCTGATTACTTTACTAAGCTCATAACGGGCTTTGTAGAAATTATCTAACTTCAACATATAGTTTGATATTTAATGTGTGTATTATATTGTATTAGTTTTAAACGATGCAAAAGTAATAAAAAAATAGATGCAACAAGCTAAATAATGATTTTTTTTATCTCACTCTCAGTTTGTCACCCACTTTTATTGAGTAATCAGGTGTCAAACCATTCATTTTATAAAGACTCTTCAGCCTTATGCCATATAATTGGGCTATACTATACATACTTTCGCCTGCTTTTACACGATGTGGGCGGCGCTTGTATTGTTTTTCTGCTTTCTTTTGCTTCTTCTTAAGGTATATCACCTCACCTTTTTCTAATTTGTCATTCTTTCCACGTTCATTAAAAGTGGCAATCTTCTTATATGACAATCCAAGTTCCCTGCCAAGAGATTTAAATGTGTCACCAGAGCGTACGATTACATAATAGTTCTTGTTATACATGTGGATAGGATGTTCTAATCCTCCATTAGCCGACTTGTCGTCTTTAAAGGATCTTTTCTCCATAAATCTGTCAAATTTCTTCGCTTTGTCATATTCATGAAGTTTATAGAGTTCAATTATACCAATAAGTTTCTGGGCGTACGTAGGACTTGTGGCATAGCCACATTTTTTCAGTCCCTTTGCCCATCCTACGTAATCTTTTGGATTTAAAGAGAACAGACCTTTATATCTAGGCTGCTTTGTAAGCAATAGACTATGGTCTTCATAACTTTCGAAAACATTGTTGTATGCTCTGAAGCATTCTTGCTTTTCATCATCGTCATGGTATGTTGTTCTGCCTGTCCATCCATGACACTTGATGCCGAAGTGGTTATTGCCCTTCATTGCCAGTTCGCTATATCCGGCCCCACTTTCCAGGAGTCCTTGGGCTAGAGTGATACTTGCAGGTATTTTGTATTTGAGCATTTGCTCAATAGCGAGGTCACGGTATTGATTAATATATGTCTGATAACGTTGATTCCATTTCATTTGCGCTGACAATTGCAGCACGTTCAGTATGAAAGTCAATATGATGATAAGTTTCTTGGTCATGTTGCATTTTTATTTATTCTACAAATATAAAAATAATATAGTAAATTACAAAATGAACTAGTGTTTTTTTATACTATATGATAAATATGTATCTTTGCAAAAAATAACAGTATCCTTGCACCGTCACTGATTTTTTCGGTCGTGTTGTGCTTGGTCTGCAATATTAAACAATTTAAATCAATATGGAATCAGGAATTAAATTTACATTAGAAAAAGTAGTTACCAATGAAATGACAGCTCGCAATATGGCAAGTGGTACATTGGATGTTTTTGCAACTCCCTCAATGATAGCACTCATTGAAGAGACTGCATGGAAAAGTGTCGCCCAAGAACTTGAAGAAGGAATGGGCACTGTTGGAATAAGCCTAAACGTAGAGCATGTAGCTCCTACTCCTGTGGGAATGAAAGTAAGATGCGAAACGGAATTGGTGAAAGTAGATGGTAGAAAACTGGATTTCAAAGTTGAGGTCTACGATGAGTGTGATTTAATCGGCAAGGGAACACACAGTCGTTTCATTGTAAAGAACGATAAGTTTCAGATAAAAGCAAACGGCAAACTTGAAAAAGCTTGATTTCTTATCATACACTAAAAGAATGGTTTAACGCATCAAGGCCAAATAGTTATTCTCCTTGCTGATCATTAAAGTTGCAGTCTTTAAGAGATTCATCCAATTTGGCCTTGATGTTTTTCATTTAACATCCAAGAATTTTACCATTAATTACACATGTCAAGGAATAAATGTATAACAGAAAGAATAGTAAAGCTGATTTGAAAAGACATACATCAAAATAAGTGGTGAGAATATTCTCATTCCATAAATCATGCATTCCACTGCATTTACCAATGTTGTTATACGTCGTGTTATAAAGCCTGTAGTCAAAGAAGTGACAAGCATGGCAAAGATGACAACTGCAACCAGACTGTTGCTAAAACAGCTAGGAATCAGATTTCCTGTAGAACTCAACAAAATGGCCTGCGGTAAGGTCGTGAGCAGCAACATCACT
Organism: Prevotella sp. CAG:592; assembly: GCF_000436015.1. Taxonomy (NCBI): domain Bacteria; kingdom Pseudomonadati; phylum Bacteroidota; class Bacteroidia; order Bacteroidales; family Prevotellaceae; genus Prevotella; species Prevotella sp. CAG:592. The sequence goes on from NZ_FR892558.1 coordinate 50,231, forward strand.
GTCAATATTAGTATGACTTCTACTACAAACACTAAAAAGGCCATTCGTTCTCTGAAGGTACAAGCTTTGAGAATCAATGATTTCCTCATCAATGATGAAAGTCCACTCTTCACGAATACTCCATATGCTATACTAGAAAGAATCATCCATACAAGGATATCCTTGTTGAGATTGCTTGTGAAACTTCCGAAAAACCACCTGATGCCCTCACCATTGAGCATTGATTTTATATGGGAATACGGAAATGTAGAACTTAGTATCCATGAAAGCAATATCAATGCAAGTTCTCCGATAGCCAATATACATACGCAATAGGCTGTAACCTTGATTGTTCTGGTTTCGTTATTCCTCATCTGGATGCAAATTGTCTAAATCTATAATTCTAAGTTCCAAGGCGCGAACAACGAGACGAGTTGCGTTAACCCCAAGTCCTCCATTACCTTTTGGAAACAGTTTCTGTACGAGTTCGTTCTGTCTTTTCTCCAAACTCTTCACTCCAAACGGTATTCCACGCAAGTTTGTTATCTGCTCTTTGGTGTAGCCCAAAGCAAGATGTCTAAGAAAGCGTTCGTCATATTCGTCAATTTCATAATTGACAAGAGCCTCCTGCCGCATTATGGCAGACTTGACGTCATGTTTGAAATGCTGTAATATTTTCTCCATGATAGGCTGATTGAACACATTTTTCTTTCCTGACATTACACTTTCTATATCTGCACGCGTCAACATCTCTCCAGTCTTCAAGATTATTCCGTTGCATCCAGCATCCATGACATCAAGCCAAAGTTTTTCGTTAAGTATTTCACCAGTAAAAATGAGGACTTTCGTTTCAGGGTATCTGGCTTTCGTTTCACGGCATATCTCAACACCTATTGTTGTAGAACCACCCAAGCCTAAATCCAATAGCACCAAATCAGGCACATTATCCTTCATTATCCGCCAATATTCCACTTCATTCTCTGCAGTTCCAACAATCTTGGCTTCTGGAACATCCGACTTTAATATGCCTTCAGTACCTTTTAATTCCAGAGGTACATCTTCGACTATAATTACTTTGAATTCTATCATATCTTTATTTGGATTATTATCTTTGGTTAAAAAAATTATTATTTTTGTTACTGCAGGCTAATAACGCGTGGGAGTGTTATTGTAATATCAATGTTGCCATCGGATTCAATCGCAGAAATGCCACACCCACACAAATTGGTGACATTACTTATCTCCCGCAATATTTGTCTGATGATTAGAAATGGAATATTTGCATGATTAGGAACGAATGGATTCTCCACTCCACCTGGTCTTTGGCCTCTCGGAACAGATGTGTATAGTTTTATATACGGCCCTCTTTCTGCTTTGTATTTATATGAAGGTTGCACGCCTTTATTCATTCTTCTTATTATTAGAAACATATAAGAAAAAAGTTCTTTGTCTCCAACAGTTTTCAAGTCACATCCTTTAAGATATTCCGACATGTTGATTTGGCTGCAGGCGAAGCGATAGGAACCAACTTGCATCTCAACCTGTGTGCAAAGAATTCCATACAATTCCTTATAATAATTCACTAATGCAGACAATTCATTCAAATCAGTATTAGCTTTTGTCAGGCCGTCTGGCAATGTTATGCGCGCTATGCGCTTTTTCGTGTCGGGGCTTTCCAAATAATTGTATATCCGCGACGGATAATACATGGTCTCATGCTTGATAGTGCTCAAACAATTATCCAATATGTTATTGCAAACATAAAGCCTGTCTATTTCATAATTCAATTTGCCAAGAGTGTCTTCTAGTATTTGAAGATTGTCTTTCAAATTATATTCTTGTTCAACCGTACTATGATATTCAGACAGAATTTTTGTAAATTCTTCTTTTATTGACTTGTCGGTTATACTATCGCTTATTCCAAGCAAGAAAGACAATTTGTCTTTCAGCTCTTTGTCACAGTCGACAACATTTTCTAGACGTTTCTTCAATTCTTTTATAGAACTGATTTTCATAGCATGCCTGTAATACAGCGTATAAGCTGCCATGAATAGCGCAATTAAAAGTATTACAAGAAGTACAATCGCTATGTTTTTATTCGTCTCTGATTGTTGCATGATTCTACAATACTCTCCAAGAGATTTGTCCGAATAAACTTCTTTGAAGAGTTTTGTATATATCGAATTGTTGTATTCGTATAAACCCCATTCGTGAAGGGCAAGTGCTGCGATAGCACTTTCATTTCTTATGTCAAGTATTATCTTATAGTTTGTACGGATACCCATCCTAAACCATTTCAGTTCAGGAGAATTAGTTGTGCTCGCACCGATTCTGTGCATAAACTCATGCCCATTCTTGTAAGTGCTGGCATAATGTCTGTTCAGCCATATTCTGGCAGAATCGGTAAACTCCAGAGTTTTGGAATAAGAAGCGTTGACATTTGAATAATAGGCAGAATCGGCGTATGTGGCTGCCATTTTAATGCAATAGTCAAAATCACTGTTTTTATGTTTAAATTTATAAATTGAACCGTTTGCGATTCCTAATGCAGGCATCATAAGCAAACATAACGCTGTTACTATTCCTTTGGGCAATTTGAAGAAGAAGCGACTGCCCTTCCCTACTTCGCTTTCTGCAGACAATTCACAAACATTGAATATCTTGCTTGATTTGCGGTATTTGTTAAGAATGCCTTTACAGTTCATGAGCCCGAAACCATGCCCGTCGCTTACCTTTCTGTTGAATACGCAAGACAATTCTTCACGGCTCATTCCCTTTCCATTGTCTTTAATGGAAATCTCAACATAATCGTCTTTCTCTTCAGCAAAAATTCGCACCATGCCCCCAGGAGCGGTGAATTTCCTGGCATTGTCCGCTATTGTGTTTATCATGAATAATGTCAACACCCTATCTGCTTTCACGCAGACACTTGTCTGTTCTACAACGAGAGAAATGCCTTGTAGTTCAAATACAGTTTTACTTTTGTTAACTATGTCAAATAGATCCTGAAGCTTGAAACTGACAATTTTGAGATATATCTCGCCCTGCTCTAACTTTATCCAATCCGTAAGAGTACTATTGTATTTCTCGATTGTCTGTGACAGTTCGGATATGTATGTGATTCTTTCTTCTCTATTTTGTGGTCTTTCTTTTCTTTTCATCAGTTTGTCAACCTCGTTTGCCATACGGTCAATGAGGGGCATGACGCTGTTTACAAGAAATACTTTCGATCTGTTTTCTATATTCCTTCTTTTGTTGTTCTCAAGATGTAGTTTCGCTATTGATATGTTATCTTCAGCGGCTTCAATTTCATCTTCTAATTTTCTTATTAATAGAGTGTTATCACTCTTTGACTTAAGCAATAGTTTGTCAAAGAATTCATATGGTGTACTATCAGCCGAGCGATGTTGTAGTAATTTGTAAATCAAAAGAGAAAGACATATAATCAACACGATGACAACAAGAATCATTATATTCATCGTTCTTGATGTCTGCTCTAGCATAGAGGCTCTTGCATCTAGCTCCATGTCCTGCCTTGTTTTATCCTGAAGATCTAAGTAAAGGTTTCTGTTTACGTCACTGTTGTATTTATCATCCATTGAAGAATATACAATGCTCAACTGCTCATAAATACTCGCCACAAGGTCTGGAGCCTGTCTTATTTTCTTGTCTGCCAATGATTTCTTCAGACAAATCAATGCGCTTTCATCATCTCCTATTTCCCTATAACATGCAGCAAGAGTTCTCAAAGAGCCTGCAGTCTGATATTCATCTCCATAATCCTTAAACATCTCCATTGACTTTTGTGCAAGATATCCAGCGAGTAGGGAGTCTGGCATGTTGTCACTGTTTAGGAAACCTATAGAAACTCTGTTGTTGTCAAGGATTATGGCTCTGTCAGACAATGACGTAAGGTGTTCGCTTACTGCTTGCATAGAGTTAGCTTCCCAGTAAACAAATCCGCTTTTTTTTGATAGCAGATAGCATTCAACAAGCATTTCATATTCAATCTGTTTTGTCTCTACCCTGTTCTTACTGTGTATTAATCCACCACTACCATATTGATATAGCATATTTAGATACTGACTTGTATCCTTTTGCATCAGTCCTTCTATATCAATTGATTTCAATTCCGCTAGAGACTGCTCAAACATTCCTACATAATAATAGTATGTAGATGCAACCAATGCATACTCTGTTTCAGCGTATATCAATCTTTTCTCATCTTTTGGCAATAGGTTATCACGCTCTTCGTTGATTCTCTTCAATCGCTGCAGAGCATGTTCTTTATAGTCATAGAACTCTTTGTTCTGGGCTTTCCTTTGGCAAAGCCTCATATACTGGACATCGGCAATAAGAAGTTCTATTTGATTGTTCGTCAGTTCCAGGACGCTATCAAGTTGACAAGCAGCGCGATCATAATCCATTTTTGCTATGCTTACAAAAGCCAAATTATTTAGGGCCTCCGCTTTGCCCGAAGAATAATTGTCTGAGGCTACAAATGCTTTCCTTGCATAGCAATAAGTTGAATCCAAATTTTTATAGTGGAAAGCATAAGATATTTCGTTCAGCCTGTCTGCATACTCGTGGCGAGAGTCAGTACATGCCAAACAAAGATAAAGGCTCCATAGGCAGACAACGCCTATGAAGCCCTTGTATGTCATAATATTATCCGCGAGCCTTAGCAATGTATCCGAGAGCTTCTGCACATTTGTCTGAAATAGCTTTCCAGTTCTTGGCAGCTACAACATCCTTAGGGAACAACTTAGATCCCATTCCTACGCAATAAACGCCGGCCTTAATCCAGGAAGTGAGGTTTTCCTCATCAGGAGAAACTCCACCTGTTACCATGAGTTTTGACCATGGCATTGGCGCTTTCAAACCCTTAACCAGTTTTGGACCTAAAACATCGCCAGGGAAAATCTTGCACAAATCACATCCGACTTCCTGAGCAGCGCCTACCTCAGACACGCTTCCGCATCCTGGAGTGTATGGGACGAGGCGACGGTTGCATACCTTTGCCACCTCAGGGTTAAACAATGGGCCAACTACGAAGCATGCTCCAAGTTGAATATAGAGAACCGCTGTCGCAGGGTCAACTACCGAACCAACGCCGAGGGCCATCTCAGGACATTCTACTGCAGCGAACTTCACCACTTCTTCGAATACCTCATGAGCGAAATCACCACGGTTAGTAAACTCAAAAGCACGAACTCCACCCTCATAGCAAGCCTTAACTACTTGCTTTGCCACTTCAGCGTCTTTATCATAAAACACAGGCACCATACCTGTCTGGCCAATCTTGTTCAAGACTGCCAATTTGTCAAATTTTGCCATATTTATGTTGTTGCTACTATTTTAAAAATTAAAATTAATACTGCGGATATTGACAGATAGTTTTAAACTGTCACCATCTGATGTTTTCCTTGTTCTCCGTTTTTATCGCTGTACACGACCTGAAGCATCACCACCGGCAAGATTCTCCACCTCTTCTTTGCTCATGAGGTTGAAGTCACCAGGAATTGTATGCTTCAAAGCAGAAGCAGCTACTGCAAACTCGAGAGCTTTGCCCTGATCTTCAGGCCATGTCAGCAAACCATGTATAAGTCCGCCTGCGAAGCTGTCGCCACCGCCTACACGGTCAATGATTGGCATGATATCGTAGTGTTTGCTCTGATAGAAGTCCTTTCCGTTGTAGATAAGGGCTTTCCATCCATTGTGAGTTGCAGAGTAAGACTCGCGAAGGGTCGAAACCACGAATTTGAATCCGAATTCCTTCATCATTCCCTGGAAGATTCCGTAATATCCCTCAGCGTCGGTCTTTCCACCCTCTACGTCAGCGTCTGGCTTAAATCCAAGGCAGAGTTGTGCGTCCTCTTCGTTGCCGATACAAACGTCAACATACTGCATCAAAGGTTTCATGATGCTTTGAGCTTTCTCTGAAGTCCAAAGCTTCTTGCGGAAGTTCAAATCGCAACTTACTGTTACACCGTGACGCTTTGCTGCCTCGCATGCGAGTCTTGTCAGCTCTGCAGCTTTGTCGCTTATTGCTGGAGTAATGCCGCTCCAATGGAACCACTGGGCTCCCTCCATGATTGAGTCAAAGTCAAAATCCTTGGCATCAGCCTCTGCTATAGAGCTTCCGGCACGGTCGTAAACGACCTTTGAAGGACGCATAGAAGCACCTGTCTCAAGGAAATAGATACCAAGACGGTTACCTCCGCGTGCTATGAAATCTGTATGTACACCATATCGGCGAAGAGCGTTTACTGCGCACTGGCCGATCTCGTGTGTAGGAACTTTAGTTACAAAGTAAGCCTCATGTCCATAGTTTGCCGCACTTACAGCAACGTTAGCCTCGCCACCGCCATATACGACATCGAATGAATCACTCTGGATAAATCTCTTCTGTCCAGGAGAAGAAAGGCGAAGCATGATCTCGCCCATTGTTACTACTTTAGCCATTTGTTTTTGATAAATTAATTATTTAAGAATGTTTTTGCCTAATTTTTCGTTTACAAAATTACAGTTTTACACCCATCCACACAAATAAAAATTGAAAAAATTGCGATTTTGTCAAAAATGAGCTTTAAAATAAGGTATATTTAAATTATTCTTCTTATTTTTGCAAATGAACAATCAAAAAAGTAGTTGACTAAGACCTCATTTATAATGACAGAAAAGGTTAGGATAAAAGATATAGCTGAAAAGTCTGGCGTATCGGTCGGAACTGTTGACCGAGTGCTTCACAACCGTCCAAACGTATCAAAAAAAGCACGTGAGAAAGTAGAAAAAGTGCTAAAAGAAATAAACTACCAGCCCAACATGTATGCAAGCGCTCTTGCATACAACAAATCATATCAGTTTTACTGTATTATCCCCCAACATGACTCAGAAGCATATTGGGAGGAAATTGAAGACGGAACAGCAAAAGCCTGTGAAACGAGGCGGGATTTCCATATAAGCACGGAAATTATGTATTACCAACGTTATGACATCAAGTCATTTGTCCAGACAACGAAAGAATGCCTGGAGAAGAAACCGAATGGGGTAATTGTCGTGCCTGCTGATATCAAGGTCACAAAACATTTCTGTGAGACGATGCATGAAAGGAAAATTCCGTTTATTCTGCTCGATTCTTATATTCCCGACGTCAACCCCCTGACATTTTTTGGCCAGGATTCATTCTCGAGCGGCAAATTCGCTGCCAAGATGCTGATGCTCCTGGCTGTTAATGATAAAGAGATAATGCTTTTCAAGCGCATGAAAAACGGCAAAGTGGCAAGCCGTCAGCAGGAGAACCGTGAATTGGGATTCCGTCATTATATGAATGAACATTTTCCGAATGTCAGGATTGCCGAGCTTGACGTACCCGTTGAAGGAAGTCCAGAGAGCAACGAGAAGAAACTGGAACAGTTCTTCTCTGCCCATCCCGGAATTAGAAACTGTATCACCCTCGGCTCAAAGGCCCATATCGTTGGTGAGTTTCTACTCAAGACCAATAGAAGAAGTGTACAGATAATGGGATATGATATGGTAGAAAAAAACGCTCAATGCCTGAGGAAAGGCTCCATTTCGTTTTTGATAGCCCAGCATGCTTACATGCAAGGTTACCACTGCGTTGATTCTCTTTTCAAGGCAATAGTGCTTCACAAGAAGGTGGATCCGACCAACTACATGCCAATAGAGCTGTTGTCGAAAGAAAACGTTGATTTCTACAGAAGAACTCAGTTGTAAGCCTGATGTAATGCATACTGAATCGACATCATTATGTGAACTGTTAAAAGACGGAAATTCAATTATAAAAACAAAATAATACAAATCAAAAAAACATCATGAATATTTCAGCATTCATCAAAATCAACCCTGCAGACTCTGTAGTGGTTTGTCTGCGCCCTATTGATAAAGGTGAGACAATCAATGTAGACGGAAAGGAGATAACCGTGCTCCAGAATACGCCTGCCGGCCACAAAATTCTGATCAAGGATACGCCTGCTAACGTGAACATCATTAAATATGGTTATCCTATCGGTCATGCTAAGGAGGACCTGAAGCAAGGCCAATGGGTAAACGAGAACAACCTGAAAACAAACCTTTCAGGTACGCTTACATATGAATATTGCCCCGTAAATGAGAAACTCGACATAAAGAAAGACAATCGCACGTTCCAAGGCTACGTTAGAAAGAACGGAGAAGTGGGCGTAAGAAACGAAATTTGGGTTGTGCCGACCGTGGGATGTGTTAACGGCATTGCCGAGCGCCTCGCCAACATGATTGAAAAGGAAACAAACTTAGAGGGAATCGACGCTGTTCATGCCTGGCATCACAACTTCGGTTGCTCACAGTTGAGCGAAGACCACGAAAACACCCGCAAGGTGCTGCGTGACATCGTTCTCCATCCTAATGCGGGAGCAGTGCTTGTCTTGGGTCTCGGATGTGAGAACAACCAGCCTGACCAGTTTGAAAAACTACTTGGCGACTACGACAAGGAGCGAATAAAGTTCATGGTTGTACAGAACGTGAAGGGAGACGAAATAGAAGAAGGCATGAAAATTCTACGCTCGCTTTACAAAGTCGCCAAGGAGGACAAGCGTACAGACTGCCCGCTGAATGAACTCCGCATCGGACTCAAGTGCGGCGGAAGTGATGGCTTCAGCGGAATCACGGCAAACCCACTTGTTGGTGAACTGTCCGATTATATCGTAGCACAGGGTGGTACGTCAATTCTTACTGAGGTGCCAGAAATGTTTGGTGCAGAAACTATACTGATGAACCGTTGTGAGAATGAAAATTTGTTTGAGCAAACTGTAAAACTCGTAAACGATTTCAAGGAATACTTCCTCAGCCATGGCGAACCTGTTGGTGAGAATCCTTCACCAGGCAACAAGGCTGGTGGAATATCCACTCTCGAGGATAAAGCTCTTGGGTGCACACAGAAATGCGGACGCGCACCTGTTAGCGGAGTACTCGGATATGGCGACAGACTTCAGGTTAAGGGGCTGAATCTCCTTTCAGCACCAGGCAATGACCTCGTGGCAGCAACGGCTCTTGCAGCTTCCGGTTGCCAGATAGTTCTCTTCACGACAGGTCGCGGTACGCCTTTCGGCACATTCATACCGACAATGAAGATTTCGACAAACAGCAACCTGGCCAATAACAAGCCTAACTGGATAGACTTCAACGCTGGCGAACTTGTAGAAGGTACAGACATGCCTACATTGCTTGATAAATTCATTGACAAAGTGATTGCTGTGGCAAGTGGAGAAAAGGCCAACAACGAGAAGAATGGTTATCGAGAGATAGCAATTTTCAAGAATGGCGTTACGCTGTAACGAAAGATTATCCATCCGTTTTTGTAGCTTTGCATTGACTGGATGAGAGATTACGAATAAGAAGGAGTCAACAGAGCGTCAAGTTCTTGACTCCTTCTTGTAAGTATATAATCAAGGCGGATATCAACAACAGGTCCCTGAACCTACAGTCAATTCGGAAGCAAAATGCAATTGGCCACGCCATTCAAGAAATTGTTATGCTCCAATTATAATCCTACGGATTTCAATGCATAAAGCAGCTGCTTGCAAACAAAAAACAGCGGGGTTTTAATACCTAACTCTATGAGTTGTAAATTCAAAGCGGCTGTTCACTATTTTCAAATAACAGAATAGTTCAGATTCTATAGTTAAGGAGTATTTGGAATGAACATGTTATAATAAAGTTTAACCATTAATATAAAAGAAGATATTTCCTAAAAGTCATAATAAGAATGCAAAACGAGAATTTAAACCATAAGAAAGGGCTTTTGGCGTTGTCACCGCTTATTCTCTTCGTGATAGTTTATTTCGTGTCGTCATTAATAGCAGGCGACTTCTACAAGATGCCTATCACTATTGCTTTCATGACAGCCTGCATATATGCAATAGCCGTGTCGAGAGGCAAAGCCTTCAAGCAGAGAATAGATTCCTTCTGCATCGGAGCTGGGGCAAAAGACATCATGCTTATGGCATGTATATTCATTATGGCCGGCGCTTTCGCAAATTCGGCCAAGACAGCTGGATGTATTGACGATACTGTGAATTTCACATTGAGCGTCCTTCCTGACAACATGATAATGCCAGGCCTCTTCATTGCGGCTTGCTTCATTTCGCTTTCCATCGGAACAAGCGTAGGAACAATAGTGGCTCTCACTCCTATCGCTGCAGGACTCGCCCACTCCACCGGCACGAGCGTCCCGTTAATGGTGGCAGTCATAGTCGGTGGGTCGTTCTTTGGCGACAATCTCTCGTTCATATCCGACACGACTATTGTTGCAACCAATACTCAGGGATGCAAACAAAGCGACAAATTCCTTGTGAATTCATATACCACAATTCCTGTCGCGATAATAGTAATGGTGGTATATATGTTTGTTGGCCAGGGAGTGAACTCACCAACCAACATCCCTTCGGCAAATATAATAAAAATCATACCTTATCTGATTGTCATCATATCAGCCATCTGTGGACTAAATGTTCTGATAGTTCTTACGTTAGGCATACTTTCCACAGGTGTTGTGGGCATGGCATTCAATGCGTTTGACTTCTTTGGCTGGTGTCAGTCGATGGGCGACGGCATTACGGCGATGGGAGATCTCATAGTAGTTGCCCTGTTAGCGGGAGGATTGCTCAAAACGCTGAGCGACAATGGCGCACTTGACTATCTGATACGCTTGATAACAAACAAGATAAGCAACAGAAGAAGTTGCGAGCTTACAATTGCTTCGCTCGTAAGCATAGTGAACGTGTGCACGGCAAATAATACTGTAGCCATTCTGACCGTTGGCTCCATATCAAAGGATATTGGCGACAAGTTCGGTGTAGACAACAGAAAAAGCGCCAGCATACTTGACACATTTTCCTGCTGCATACAGAGCATACTGCCATACGGCGCACAGATACTTATGGCTACAGGACTCGCAGCCGTGAGTCCGATGGATATCATCAGCCATCTATATTATCCATTCGTACTTTTTGCCGTTTCTGTAGGTTCGATATTGTTCAGATACCCTAAAAAATACAGTTAACATGAATACCGTACTTGATAATCTCATATCATTGTTGGACGATGGCGCATTCGGATCAAGACACGAGATTGAGCCAATGACAGCATTCAAATGGGGAGTTCTTTATAAAATATCAGTCATTGAAGACGTTGTCCCAATCGTCTTCAAGGCGATTGTTGCCCACGAAAGTGACAAGCATCTCGACATGCCATACGAAATAAAAGTACTATTCGCCAAAGGCACATTCTCTGAAAAAGACGGGGTGTCCTCGGATTTTGACTTTGAAGACCTTGAAATGCAAAACCTTAACTATATCGTCAAGAAGTATGTACTGAAAGACATCGTCTACAAGGAAAGACATAGTATTGACACTTCGAAGATATCTCTGGATTTTCTCGGTTTGATACTTCAAAACGCGAATGTCATACTGCGTCATGGGATACGTTTGAGAGGCATGATAGAGTTAGGGGTGTTTCTGAAGACAAAGGGACAGCTCGTTGACTTTGTGAAAGTGGAAAGCTGGATCCAGCGTCTGAAACTTAAGAAAATGGCAAGTCTCCAAGCAAGCGTATTGACGGAATTGTTTTCGTTCGAGACAGACGAGTTCCCATATATAAAGAAGTTTGACAAGCATGCACGACTGTTGACAGACCAATCGCTTATGAGAACATACAAGGCAAACAAGTTTGGTCGCTCATTCGGTAAATATAACATCACCAATTGCGTAAGATTCTATAGCTATTCACATTCTGAATCCTTATGCAAAATAATGTCGAACATATCAAAAAGTCTTTCAGAAATAGAGGAATAACTAATTAAGTTTAATTTATTTTGTCAAGCCTGAAGAATGAAGTAACTTTGCAAATCATGAAAATATTCAAAGAAATTAAGATTCTGGCGTTGGGCATAATTTCATTCTGTTCCACTTCAGTCAGTGCGCAATCATATGAATCATACGTGCAATGTGAAGACACATGCCGCCACATACATGGTATAGACTTGAGCCACTATCAAGGAGAGGTGTTTTGGGAAGCAGTTGGTGACAACAGCAAAATGGCATACGTTTATCTGAAAGCTACAGAGGGCGGGACACGTATAGACCCTACATACAAAAAGAACATCGAATTGGCTCATCGTTATGGGCTGAAGGTTGGTTCATACCATTTCTTTCGTCCAAAGGTGGATCTGGTTCAACAGATGGAAAACTTCAAATCTCAATGTAGACCAGGCGATCAGGATCTTCTACCGATGATTGACATAGAAACGACAAGCGGACTTGGTACAGAAGAATTCTGCGACTCGCTTATGAAGTTTCTGATTCTCGTTGAAAAGGAATACAGACAAAAACCGCTATTATATACTGGTACGAACTTCTACAACAAGCATCTGAAGGGAAAGATAGACGGCTACAAGTTGATGATAGCCCAATACTCCTCAAGAGAACCCAAACTTGCTGACAACAGAGATTTCGACATGTGGCAATACACAGCTAAAGGAAGGATAAACGGAATCAACACGTATGTAGACAAAAGCCGGTTCATGGGACGTCATAGCATGAGAGAAATACGTTTCAGGCATCATTAACGGCAGTACACAGAAATAATCCGATTATTGGGAGTATTAATAACAAAACATAGAAATATTCATTAAATAACAATAAATCATCATGGCTATTATAAAATGTCCAGAATGCGGCCATCAAATCAGTGACATGGCTGCAAGTTGTCCCAATTGTGGTATCAGAATACAGGGCAACATTCAGAGATGCCCACATTGTGGAAGCGTATATATCAAAGGACAACCAGTTTGTCCTGTATGCCATATGGCTCCAGACACTCCGGCAAGCCAAGGCAACACTGCTTTCACTCCGCAAGGCAACCAGACCTATCCACGACAAAACAATACAACCCAGGGGAATGTTCCTGCTAATCAAGAAGCTATAGTTACGCCACAGCCAACCCAAAGCAATAAAAAGAATATGATTATTGCTATTGTTATAGGTTTGATAGTGATACTCGGAGCAGGAATCTGGTATGCCTCTTCTATGAATACTCTTCATGGAGATGAGCAGGAGGCATATCTTAATGCGATGGAAAGTTCTGACCCGGCGGTGCTACAAGATTATCTTGACAGCTTCAGAGACGCTCCTCAGGAACACAGGGACTCCATTGAAGCGCACTTGAAGATTCTACAAATGAATGACGCAGAGTGGACTAACGCATTGTTGAGCAATTCCAAGAGTGCGATTCAGGCATATCTTGAAAAGCATCCTGACACTATGCACAAAGCAGAAGCTGAGCATAAGATAGACTCTATAGACTGGGCAACCTGTGTAAGACAGAATACTCCGGAAGCATTCCAGGCTTATCTCTCTGAACATAATGACGGAGAGCACGCTGTTGAAGCACAAGAAAGGCTGGACAAACTGGATGCCACAACTGTTAATGGTGAGGATAAGCAGTTGATTACTAGCATATTCCGACAGTTTTTCAACGGTATTAACAGTAATGATGAGATGGGACTGACGTCTGCTGTGAGCAGCACACTGCATTTCCTCAATAATGCTAACGCTACAAAGAATGATGTAATAACGTTCCTCCACAAACTCTACAAGGATGAAGTGAGGAGTCTTACATGGCGTCCTAACGGAGACTACAAAATAAAGAAAAAGGATATGGGCAACAACACATATGAGTATGACGTTGAATTCACGGTAGACGAATCTGTAAGTAATATCGATTCATCAAAAGACAAATTCAACCAATATAAAGTTGTAGGCCACATCGATTCAGACGGTAAGATATCAAGCCTGCAGTTAATCAAGATCGGATAAAGCCGCAATGTATCCCCACAGCAGATAAACAGAACATGCCTGATGTAATAATAAAAATTATACAGACTGGTGACATTCACGGTTGCTTCTTTTCCTATGATTTCATAAAGCGGAAAGAAGCAACCGCTTGTTTATCACGCATTTCATCATATATAGCTGGCGAAAGGCTGAAACTTGGCGACAACCTAATTTTGCTCGACCTCGGAGATATACTGCAAGGTCACCCTACATGTTATTACTCATCATTCGTAAATCGCTCTCATACATGTCTTGCAGCCAGAGTTCTTAATCATTTAGGTTACGATGCCGTATGCATTGGCAACCATGATATAGAGACAGGTCATGCGGTTTACGACAAATGGATAGCAGAGACACAAGCTCCAATACTTTCAGCCAATTATATCCGGAAGAAAGATAATAAACCTTATTTCAAACCTTACACCATTATTATAAGAGATGGCATACGCATAGCTGTGTTAGGAATAACTACAACGGCTATTCCATATTGGCTCAGCAGTTCGTTATGGCATGGCATAAGCCTTGAAAATCCTATTGAAAGTGCCAGACGTTGGATTAACACTATTAGAGAAGAAGAACCAGACCTCATTGTCGGTCTCTTTCATACAGGATGGACTGGTGGCATCAACGATGGTGATATGATTGAAAACGCATCCAGAGCCATTGCTGAAGAGGTTGATGGCTTCGACATCATCTTTTTCGGACACGACCACAAAAGCTGCAAAAAATGGATACGCAATAGAGAAGGGCGTGAAGTGCTATGCCTCAATGCCTCAAGCGACGCAATACAATTCAATGAAGTGGAAGTGACATTCAGTTCGGATGAAAAGAACTCAAGCGTGAAACATAAATGGTGTAAAGAACTCATACAGGAACGACAATTATTCTCAGAGAATTATCCTGTCAACAGTGATTTTGAAAAGCTTTTCAAAATTGATATCAACGAAGCGAAAGCACTCCTCGACGAAAGAATAGCTAATATTGATATACCATTACGCACTAGAGATTGTTTCTTCGGTGCAGCACCTCTGTCCTCGCTTATCCATAAAGTACAATTAGAAGCAACAGATGCTGAAATATCATTTGCCGCTCCGCTTGCCTTTGATGAGGAGATAGGACCGGGTGATGTGAGAATAGCAGACATTTTCAACATATACAAATACGAGAATTCTATATTCGTATTGAAAATGACAGGAAAAGAGATCAAAAGATACCTTGAATACAGATATGACTTATGGATAGAAACCATGTCGTCACCCTCTGACCACATAATGAAGATGATGACATACGAATACGAAGGCAAGTCGTTTACATTCTTCAAAAACTTAGTTTACAACTTCGAGACGGCTGCAGGCATCAACTATACTGTTGATGTTACCAAGAACTATGGCAATCGGATAAATATAAGAAGCCTTTCTTCTGGCAAATCCTTTCGCTTTGACACATATTACCTCGTGGCAATGCATAGCTATCGTGGCAATGGCGGAAACGAATTTTTGCTCAAGGGAGCAGGAATTTCTCATGAACAACTTAAAAGGAGAAAAGTTGCCGAGAGTAAGGAAGGTGAAAGAAATTATCTGATAAAAGAATTCAGGAAGAAACTCGTTTCTAATGATATATCATTCACAGCCAACTGGCACTTCGTCCCATTCGAATGGACTAGAGCAGCCATTGAACGGGACAAAAGATTATTATTTCCTGATGAATTATCTGAATGATATCAGATGTTACATTTTCTCAACTATGTTCTGCAATGCGCTGCGAGCAATCTTGCCGGTAGCAGTCATAGGAATCTTGTTAATTACGACATAGCGTTTGGGTTGCCAATACATGGGCAAAGTGGCTTCTATCTGTTCTCTGATGTTAGATAAATCCGCTTCTGTAAATGACCCCTGTACTACCATCACAACAATTTCTCCGAACTTCTTATCCGATTTTTTTGTTATGGCAAAGGGAGGGGCAATAATGGGCTCTAACATCTTTTCCACCTCCTCAATATGTATTTTGACACCACCGCTAATTATTACATTGTCTATCCTGCCAAGGACTTTAAATCGGTGTCCTTCAGAATCAAACTTCACAATATCATTGGTTTGCAACACTTCCGGACATATCTTCGGGGCATCTATGCAGAGACACCCCATTTCATTTACAGACAAATGAATTCCATCAAGTGGAATGTAATATTCAGAAGCAGTGGGGCCATTCAAACGCCTCATGGCTATATGCGACAAAGTTTCAGTCATGCCATAAGTACTCCACACGGCATTAGGGAAATGCTGAAGTTTACTGTATAGAAGATCATTGACTGGACCACCACCAATAATCAGGTTCTTTATTCTTTTCAGTTTGTCAGCCTCTTCAGGAACAGACAACGAGTTGAACACCTGCATAGGTACCATTGCGGCAAATGTGGGAATATCATCCAAATCTTTAAGAGGATGACTCGTCGGAGGGATGGAAATCAGTCTCATACCAGAAACAATAGTTCTCACAACAACCATCTTGCCGGCTATATATCGCAAAGGCATACAAAGCAAAGCAGAATCGTCAGAAGTAAGCCCAAGGAAAGAGCATGTCATCTTAGCACTTTCAATCATCCGTGACTTTTCGACTCTAATTGACTTCGGCTTACCTGTAGATCCACTCGTGTTCACTATAACAGTGGACAATGCGCTATTCCATTCTTTATAAAACTCATCAAGAGTCATTTCTTTCCTGTCATCCATATCTTGTCTCCACGTATCTCCGTCTGTGATGGCAGGTTGTCGGCAAACAAGGCACCTGTTCCGAGCCCCTGGGCCATCGTTATGTCATTACCGTAAATGTCGGATGTGAGCTGAGCTATGGCACTCAGACCAACGCTGCTCTCCAATGCACTTGTTATCCAACTACCTACATTCCTTTCTCGAGACTTCTCTATCCACTCACGTGTACTCTTCATTCCACCATGCAATGTGGGTTTCAGCACAATATATTGTGGCTTGATAAAATCAAGAAGATCATCCTTCATCTTTGGAATATTTACACCTATAAGTTCTTCGTCAAGAGCAATTGGCACTGGAGTATTTGCACACAGGTACGACATCTCATGCCATTGCTTCTGTCGTATAGGTTGTTCGATTGAATGAATATCGTATTTCGATAGCTCTTCTAGACGTGACATTGCATCACCAGCAGTGAATCCTCCATTGGCATCTACCCTTAGCTCAATGGCAGACTTCGAATATCTCTTCCTGATACTCTTTATCAGTGTCATTTCACTATCAAAGTCGATTGCCCCGATTTTTAGTTTCACACATCTGAAGCCTTCTGATAATTTGTCCTCTATACGCTTGTTCATCTCATCGAATGATCCCATCCATACGAGTCCGTTGATAGGAATACCAATCTCTCCTCGCGAAAATGGTGTATCGAAAAGCTTATCTCCATTCTCAAGATTCAGAAGAGCTGTTTCCAATCCAAACAAAGCCGACGGATAGGGCCGCATGAGCGAATAATCAATCCTGCCATTCTGCTTGAAAATTGAGCACAATTCCAGCAATCTTTCATCAAAATCGTCTGAAGCATCACAACTAAGATCAGGAAGCGGAGCACATTCTCCGATTCCCAATCTTCCTGGGATTTTATCGGAAGCAAGCTTTATCAGCCATATATCTCGTGTGGTGTAAATGCCACGAGATGTGCCAGCAGGCTGTTTGAAATGTAATCTCTTCTTCTCAATACTAATCTTATACATATCTACTGATAGCTTTAACTTCTAAAGTTTAAAATCAAAAGTATAGAAGTATGTATTTAAAAAATGGATACTCACTAATACTTGTAAATCAAGGCAGTTTAGGATACTTCCCAAAATCAGGCTTACGCTTCTCCAAGAATGCCTTGCCACCTTCCTGTGCCTCATCAAGGAAATAATAAAGCATGGTTGCATCACCCGCTAACTCCTGAATACCTGCCTGTCCATCGAGCTCCGCATTAAGTCCTGCCTTTATCATTCTCAGAGCCAATGGACTACGTTCCATCATTGTGTGGGCCCACTCCATACATTCGTCCTCAAGACTATCGAAAGGCACTACCTTGTTTACCATTCCCATTCTCTCTGCCTCTTCCGCAGAATATTGTCTACACAAGAACCATATCTCTCTAGCCTTCTTCTGCCCAACGATGCGAGCTAAATAAGAAGCTCCGAAACCTGCATCAAATGATCCCACCTTTGGACCTGTTTGCCCAAAAATGGCGTTTTCGCTGGCTATCGTCAGGTCACACATCAAGTGAAGCACGTGTCCTCCTCCTATCGCATATCCGTTTACCATAGCGATAACAGGTTTTGGCAAGGAGCGAATCTGCTTCTGTACATCGAGCACATTCAGACGTGGCACTCCGTCATTACCTACATATCCGCCCCTTCCTTTAACATTCATGTCGCCACCAGAACAGAAGGCTTTGTCGCCTGCTCCTGTGAGCAATACGACAGAGATATTCTGAGCCTCTCTACAGTAAGCGAAGGCAAGGCTCATCTCATGTGTGGTAAGTGGAGTGAAGGCATTTCTATATCGTGGTCGATTTATAGTGATTTTTGCCACGCCTTCACACTCTTCGAACAATATCTCCTTAAAATCGAATCCTTCGATTTTGTTCCAAATTCTATTTGCCATATATTTTTAAAATTTACTTTTTATCATTTTTTTCAATCCAACGAAAGCTTGCCGATCATAATCTGGAGATGTAAACACCTCAAGCACTATTGGACGATTTGTTTTTTCAATCAAGAAATGTGCCATTGAAATGCGCAGTTCCTCCTCATCTCGCACAGCCATGTACCCTATGTCATTTTGTTCGCATATACCCTTGGCCGTAGCGGTGTGTCTTCCCTCAACATACTTCATGATGTCATCTGGAATATTTAAGCCTTTCAACTGGGAGAATATTCCTCCACAATTATTATTAAGGATCATCACTCTAAAATTACCTTTCAGGTGGTTATTCCAAAGTGCGTTCTGATCATAGAAAAAACTCAAGTCGCCAGTAATGCAGAACACCATCGAGGATGTAGTAAGTGAGAAGCCAGCAGCAGTAGACACACTGCCCTCTATACCATTCACACCTCTGTTACACCATATGTAATGCGGTGAATACAGGCATCCTATGCGTATTTCCATGCTATTTGCATAATGAACTTCACTTTCATACTCCATGTCTTCTAGAGACTGCTCGAAACAACGTATCGCAAGCATTTGAGAATAAACGGGCACATAATCATCTATACACATTTCAATATGTATCATGGCTTTATCCCAATGCGTCTTCAGAATGTCTTGTGAAATTTCATTGTCAGCATTTCCTGTTTTTTCTGTTTGCTTTTCTTTGTAATTCTCTTTTGTCAAACGCAGTAGTGCTTTAAGGAAAAGTTTACAAGAACAGTCAATAATGCCAGTCTGACTCATAAACGTGTCGTGTATTATTCCATTATCGTTGATTTCCCAAAGAGATGATATTTTCTTAGTACGCAAATACCTCTTGGTATTTTTGCTCACCAAGGTATTGCCAAGAGAGAGCACCATATCAATATTCTCTATGGCGGAATTATCTTCGAATATATCTACTATGGCGTCAATCGGTTCAGCAGAAGCCGTGGACAATTGCTCACACATAACGATATAATACATCTTCAATTCTTTGACAATCATGTCGATTTCCTCATCATGGTATGGTAGTTGTCCAATGACAATAATCTTCCTTTCCGAAAGGATAAAATCTTTGATTATCTCCATTGCCCTGTATGGCAACACTTTTTCAGCTTGTAAAAATTCTATATCTTTTTTCACTGGCAAAGAAGTCTTGTTAAAAACAAATAATGGCTCATGCAGATGAATATTGATATGAACTGGCCCCCTATTGTCTCTAAGTGCTGCATTCAGAGCATTATTAATCAGTAGAGAAGAATAATTTTCTGCCTCGCCATTACTAATGTCATTTACATCAACCTCAGAATTGAAGAGACCATATGTCGGACCACATTGAACCATGGTCTGTCCATCATTTCTCTCTATCCATTCTTGCGGACGGTCTGCTGATATGAGGATTATAGGAACTTGCCTGTAATGTGCTTCTGCAATGGCAGGTAGTGTATTAAGAAAAGCGGAGCCTGAAGTAACGCACACTATGGTGGGTGTCCCTGTAGCTAACGACACACCAAGAGCATAGAAAGCTGCACTTCTTTCATCAATCACAGAGATGCATTCTATCTCCTTGACAGTTCTGAGATTACTTATAATAGGTATATTCCTTGAACCAGGACATACTACGGCTTTTTTGATTCCTTTTGCAATCAAAAGAGATGTTAGCAAATTGACTATGTTTTTGTCAGAATACATGTATTTTTAGTGTTTAATTCAATTAACAGGTCGTTGCAACCTGTCTCAGATGCAGTCCATCATTGTCTTCATTTTCAGTTCCGTTTCTCTCCATTCTTCCTCCATATTGCTTTCGGCAAGGATTCCGCCTCCTGCATATAGTTTATAACAATCGGAGAAAATTTCCATACATCTCAAGGTAACAAACAAATGACTGTCTCCATCTGTATCCACTACTCCACAGAATCCGCTGTAATATCGACGGTCATTATGTTCTTTGCTATTGATAAGACTGTATGACTCACCTGCAGGAACACCGCAAACTGCCGGCGTTGGATGTAATTGCCTTACTATATCACCAGGGCTTATTCTTGCAATACTATCTACTTCTGCGAAAAAATCACTTCTTAAATGCACTACATTGCCTGCAGATACTGTCGTAGGTCCAAGTTCTTCTATTTCAGAAAAAAAATAGGATAACCGTTTTTTTATATAAGAAGAAACGTATTGTTGTTCCCAGATGTTCTTGTTGCTCCAACAGGATATATCTATATCTGAAATCTTGCCAATCGCTTTTGATTCGTTATCGGATATAACCAGTCGTTTGTCCATCGTTCCGGCAAGTGCTATGGTGTGAAAGACATTTCCACAACGTTCTAAAAGAACTTCAGGCGTTGCTACAAGCCATACTCCAGTTTGGTCTGACGAAATGAGAACGATGTATGAATCCGAATTGTTCTCACATGCTTTCAGAAACATTCTTATCACATTCTTCTTGTTGTCGTCCTTTAAAACTAGACTTCTAGACAGAACGGCCTTATCAATCCTCTTCTCCTTAATCGCGGCTTTGAAACAGTTGAAATCTTCTTCGTATGATTTTCTATCATAGAGTTTTCCATTGTATGGCTTAAGTCTTTCATTTAGAACGCAACAGTTGCCATTATACATTACCTCTCTGAGGATATTATCATAATCAAGCTCCGTCACACGGCGGATAGGACTATCGAAAAGCACAGCCGGAGTGTCTTCTGTTATACAGAATGGTGCAAATACGAAACCATCAGCCTTTCCCAATTCTGAAAAGGAATGCAGCTTCTTGAGAGAACTTTCATCTTGTTTCACAATAACACATTTGTTCCCTGCTGAAGGGTAACGATATATCACAAAAGCGTCTTTCACGATAATTAGTCTTGAGAGTCTTTAGGAGTTAATACATAATTAGTGACATGAACGGTGGAAATCAGTTCCCCATGAGAGTTCACTATCGAAACCTCCCACACGTGAAGTTTATGTCCTTTGCTCACTAGACGAGCGTTAGCAGTAACTGTGTCTCCTTCCTGCACTGCTCTCACATGTTCTCCACTTACGCTAATGCCGACACATATTTTGTCCGGACATATTGAGCATGAGCCAACGCCAGCCAGATTTTCCGCCAACGCCAAGGATGCGCCACCACTCAAGAACCCGAATGGCTGACGGTTACGCTCATCAACTTTCATTGTAGCCTTGCATGTGTCCTGTTCTGGAGTAGAAATGAAATTCATCCCGAGAGCAGTGGAGAGGTTAGGCTTACGCTCTATTATCTTTTTTACATTTTCTATATCCATTATCTGATTGCAATATATATACAAAGGTAATGGAATTATGTTGAACCTACAAAAAAAGGTGTGCAAATAATGCACACCAATTCATATAATGTAGAATAATGAATCGTCATATTCTATAAAAAGACAAATCCGGCCTGTCTTTATTTCTCTATGGCAGCAACTCCAGGGAGCTCCTTACCCTCTATGGCTTCGAGCAAAGCACCACCACCAGTTGATATATAAGACACCTTATCGGCAAGACCGAACTTATTTACACAAGCTACAGAATCTCCACCTCCAATCAGAGAGAAAGCACCTTCTGCGGTTGCCTTTGCGATAGCTTCACCAATAGCGCGTGAACCAGCTGTAAATTCATCACACTCGAAACATCCTGCAGGACCGTTCCAAAGGATAGTCTTCGCTCCTTCGATGGCTGCAGCAAACTTGGCACGACTATCCGGACCAGCATCAAGACCATCCCAACCATTCTCAATCGCATTTGAAGGGAACACCTTGACCTGAGCGCCATCCTTGACTGAGAACGTCTTGAAATCATAGCCAGTGCAACATACAGAATCTGTAGCGAGCACAAGCTCTACACCGTTCTCCTTTGCCATTTTCTCCACGTTGAGTGCGACATCCAGTTTGTCAAGTTCAACAATAGAGTCACCTATCTCACCACCATGAGCCTTAGAGAATGTATATGTCATACCACCGCAAAGGATGAGCTTGTCAACCTTGCCAAGTAGGTTCTCGATGATGCCAATCTTAGACGAAACCTTTGAACCTCCCATAATGGCAACGAAAGGACGTTTTATATCCTTCAGCACATTGTCAACAGCATGAACTTCCTTCTCCATCAGATATCCAAGCATCTTATTGTCCTTGCTGAAGAATTCATCAATTACAGCTGTTGATGCGTGCTTACGATGTGCTGTACCGAATGCGTCCATTACATAACAGTCTGCATAAGAAGCCAATTTCTTGGCAAACTCTTTCTGCTTGTCTTTCATCTCAGCTTTTGCCTGAGCGTAGGCTGGATCTTCCTTGTCAATACCTACAGGCTTGCCCTCTTCCTCTGCGTAGAAACGGAGATTCTCGAGTAGCAAAGCTTCACCGGTCTTCAGTCCTGCAACTTCCTTGTCTGCATTAGCACAATCTGGAGCAAACTTCACGTCAACGCCAAGAGCTTCTGAAACGTTCTTGACAATCTGGCTGAGAGAGAGCTTTGGATTAACTTTACCTTTGGGCTTACCCATATGGCTCATCATGATGAGACTACCACCATCAGAAAGGACTTTCTTCAGTGTTGGGAGCGCACCACGGATACGAGTGTCGTCTGTCACATGTCCGTTCTCATCCAATGGAACATTGAAATCTACACGAACGATAGCCTTTTTACCTGCAAAGTTAAAATCTTCGATTTTCATAACTGTTTGTTTATCTATTAAAATTAAACTAAGTACCTTTGAATCAAGTCAGGACTTTACACTCGCACAATTGTGCATCAGTCCTTTCATACTGCAAAAATAATAAAAAATGATTGTTTAGAGAAACGTATCTGTGATTATTTTTCCTTTTTAATAGGCAACGAATTGTATTTGTAATATCGACCTTGCAAATACAAAGAAACGGAAAAGCCTGGCAAAGACCATTCCATCTCTATGTTGTCTTATAAATATTTGTTCTCAGTAGACATCATATCATTCCACGTTTCCGCTTTTCAACTGGTTGTCAACCAAATTTGTCAACTCTACGAATTGCAGTATCGTCAGTTGTTCAGGACGCTTTGTCATTAGTTCATGAGTAAAGAATTCATCATCATTCTTCAATTTTGAGAATATTTGCCTCAGAGAAACGCGTAACATCTTGCGCCGCTGATTGAAAACGGTTTTTACTACACGTTTGAAAAGATTCTCATCGCAACCGATATTCTGAACGTCGTTACGCGTCATCCTTATAACAGCACTTTTTACCTTTGGTGGAGGGTTGAACACATTTTCGTCTACTGTGAAAAGATACTCAACATTATACCATGCCTGAATAAGCACACTAAGTATACCATATTGTTTGTTTCCTGGCTGCGAAGCAATTCGCAGTGCTACTTCGCGCTGTATCATTCCTGTGCAGCATGGGATAATGTCGCGATTGTCAAGCATTTTGAAGAAAATCTGTGACGATATATCGTAGGGATAATTGCCTGTCAATACGAAAGGGCTGCCAGAGAATACGGTATGCAAATCCATTTTGAGGAAATCTTCACCGATTATGTTATCTCTCAGCATTGGATACGCTTCATTGAGGTATTCCACTGATTCCCTGTCTATTTCCACCACCTTGACTTCTCTTCCCTTTTGTGTGAGATATTGTGTGAGGACTCCCATTCCCGGGCCAACTTCAAGGATCGGAATATCCGGACAAGCGTCAACTGTGTCTGCTATCGCCTTTGCCACATTTAGATCCGTAAGGAAATGTTGTCCTAAATTTTTCTTTGGTCTTACAGCTTTCATCAATCAGTTTCGTTTCTATTTCAATTGTATTGTGATGCAGGAGAGGTCATTTCAGTCTAGATTCTCAAATGACAACGGCATCAGATTCTTAATCGATTCAATCACATATATAGCATTCTCACCATAAAGCACAATATGCAGTGGCTGTTGATATCTCTTTTCTATCTCTACCATCACCTGCCGGCATGATCCACATGGTGATATTGGCTGTTTAGTGAATCCGTTTTCGGTTCTTGCCGCTATGGCAATGGCCAGAATAGCCTTTCCCGGTTGTTGTGCCTGGGCGGCGAATATTGCAGAACGCTCAGCACATAGAGTGACACCGAAGGCGGCATTCTCCTGATTGGCACCGATGATGGTGCTGTCGTCAGACAATCTTATTGCTGCTCCGACTCTGAAGTGGGAATATGGCGAATAAGAATTGGCCGTAGCCTGTTTTGCCAAATCCACAAGTGCTTTGTCCTGTTCGTTGAGCTCATCATATACGCAAGACAATATCTCGATTTTTACATTGATATTTTCCATGATGTCTGTTCATTTTATGGTTTCATTTTATTCTTGTTCTTTAACTGGCTCCACATATTCATAACATCCCAAGTCTGGTTCATCGTCCCTCTTTCGTCCTTCTCTGTCAGTAGGCATGTAATAATTGTCTTCCTTGGTGCCCTTCCCGATGGCTTTGGAAACATTGCTCAGATGAAAATCAAAATGCTGTTTGTTAATATCCACCAGTTTGAAGTTTTTCTCTCCACCATAAACCGTGTCGGTAGCTACGGAATCAGCATCCTCCCATATCACATTTTTGATGTTATCTCCATTGTCGATGGAGTCAGTCCTGAGAATACAGTTCTGGAACTTGTATGTATAAGAAATTGTGGAGTCTGCGACAGAACCCATCACTACGTCATCAGCATATCCTGTCACGATGGAGTTGATGCAATCCATTTGATACAATGGGTATTTGTGGAGTGTTTCCCCGTCATTTTCACCATTGCTGAATCTTAAGGCTGCACCTCTGTTGGAGTCGAACGGATAGAATTGTGCTATGGTACAGTTCAGAAGCAATGCCCCTCCACCATGTATGGCAACGCAATCATTGAGAGTATTTGTCAACTGGCTGTTTCTCACATCGACTACACTGTTTACAGAACGTAGTCCGTAGCCTTGACAGTTATGCACTATGCTGTTATAAAATTTCAGCTTTAGTCTGCTGACATCAGAAGAGTCGCAGACGATGCCATTGAAAGTACTGTGCACATCGGTAAAGTTCATAACGTTTTCGTATGATGACGAATGGAAACGGATACCGTTCCATTGTCCGCTTACCATGTCATAGGGCAGATAGTCGAACATACGGTCGGTACGGTCGCCTCTGAACACAATGTTTTTTTCCGGAGTGCCTTCTGCCACGAGTCTGCCATAGACGTCAAGCCCGGCTTTTGAATGGAAATACAACGTTGTTCCTGGTGCTATGGTTGCAGTTGCAAGGCTATCGATGCGCATGTTGCCGTAGACTACAATCGGTCTGTCCGAAGATATCAACGTATCGTGGCTTACTTTGAGATCTTTCAATATCTCGGCATCCCACGAATATGCGTTGAGATTGATCTTCTGCTCCACGCCGCTTTCAAGTCTGAACACAAGATTGTCTTCTATTAGCTGAGGGTCAAGCTTGTTTGTCATAGGGGATGTCAGTTCCACATTGACAAAAACACTGTCCTTGTTTCTTATTTCCAGATTTGCAGTCTGAAATCCGGATTCCTTGCCGAGATATGTACCGTCGACGTTCACACGGAAACCAGACTGGTTCCCATTAGCGAGTCTGACGTTAGAGCATCTGATGCCATCGCCCGATTTGTTATATACCCAGAAAAACCTTCTGCTTGTGGGCACTCTCGAGAAGACTGTGTCCATGCTTATAGTGTCTGTAGAGAACGTGAGAAGGTGGTCTGGCGACGTCGTGAAGGAGTCGTCGTCAGTACATGCGGACATAATGACTGTCGCTGCAAATGCTAATAAGAATTTGTTAACAGAATATTTCATTAAATACATTAACGATTATTACTCTGAATTATTGTATTTTCTTTCAATAATTGCATTATTGCATAGTATGGAAAGCCTCACGCCATCCTTTTGCTTTATGAGGTTAGGGCTTTGCCTTTCGGCAAAGTCCTATATGGAAAGCTTACAAACTATCTATTTCCTGCAGCCAGAGGCTGGAATCTGCATCTGACGGCATTCTCCAATCGCCTCGCGGACTAAGACTCACGCTGCCCACTTTGGGACCATCTGGAAGACAGGAACGTTTGAACTGTTGATTGAAGAAGCGTCTTGCAAATATTGACAGCCAATGCTTTATGGTATCATCGCTGTATGTTTCCACTCTATTGTCAGTTCCATCAAATGCCTTCTTGGCAAGCAGGAATATTCTTGACGGCCGATAGCCATAGCGGAGGAAATAGTAGATGAAGAAATCATGTAATTCATAAGGACCGACAAGGTCTTCTGTCTTCTGTGCGATGTTTCCTGCCTCATCGGCTGGTGTCAATTCCGGGCTGATAGGTGTGTCGATGATGTCGAGGAGTGTATCACGCGTCTTTTCTTCCACCTCATTTTCTGCCACATGGCGCACCATATGCTTTATCAGAGTTTTAGGAATACTTCCATTGACACCATACATGCTCATGTGGTCTCCATTATAAGTAGCCCATCCCAATGCCAGTTCGGAAAGGTCGCCAGTGCCAATCACCATACCTGACAGCTTGTTGCTTAGGTCCATGAGTATCTGAGTGCGTTCTCTGGCCTGTGAATTTTCGTATGTCACGTCATGAACGTTTATATCCTGGCCGATGTCAGAGAAGTGTTGTTTCACTGAATCGGCGATGCCGATTTCCCGTATCGTAATTCCGAGTCCTTCCATCAGGGACATGGCATTAGAATGTGTTCTGTCAGTAGTTCCGAATCCAGGCATTGTAACTCCTACTATGCCTTTGCGGGATAACCCAAGTTTATCAAATGTCTTCACGCATACCAGCAGAGCCAATGTGCTGTCGAGTCCTCCACTTATACCGACTACCACGGTTTTGCAGTGGGTATGCACGAGACGTTTGGCAAGTCCCATCACCTGTATAGAAAATATCTCGTCACAACTATCGAACATATCATCTGTTAACGGGATGAAAGGCAATGGATTGATTTTTCTGATGAGCTCGAAATCTTTCTCTGCCACGGGTTGTGCATCTATTATTTCAGCCACATGGTCGCGTTGAGCGTTGGCATAAGTACTGTTTGAACGACGCTCATTGCGCAATTTCTCCACATCGATCTGAGAAATGACGGTCTGTGGGTCAAGGCTGAAGCGTTGGCCTTGAGTCAGAATGTTTCCGTTCTCGCAGATGAGGGCATTACCGCCATACACCACGTCTTGTGTGCTTTCGCCAAAGCCACAGCTACTGTAGACATACCCCGTTATCGTACGGGCGCTCTGTTGCGAGAGCAACTTTTCCAGATAGCTATGCTTTCCTATAAGGTCGTCGCTTGCCGAGAGATTGAATATCAGTTCTGCTCCAGAAAGGGCGAGTTCGTTGCTCGGCGGATTTGGCGACCATACATCTTCGCATATTTCCACGCCGAAAGTTACACCATCGTATGTACGGAATACTTTATGGCTTGCCGATAGTTTCACCGTCCTGCCTGCAAAACGTATTTCTGTGGGCTTCAGGTCTTGCGAAGACGAGAACCATCTTTTCTCATAAAACTCGCTGTAATTAGGCAGAAATGTTTTCACTACCACCCCCAGGATAGTTCCTTTTTGAATAACCATGCCGCAATTGAGCAGCAAGTCACCAGCCACGATTGGTACACCAACTATGCTTATGATGTCCAGACTGCGAGTGAAGTCAAGGAGTTTCATCACCGAAAGCTCAGCCTGTTCAATAAGGAGCCGCTGGCGGAAAAGATCCTGACAGGTGTATCCTGTAATTGAAAGTTCCGGGAACACGATTATCTCGACGCCCTTGCCTTCTGCCAGGGCTATTGCATTCTCTATCTGCTGCACATTGTATTGGCAGTTGGCAACCTTTACCGACGGTATGGATGCTGCCACTTTGATAAAGCCGTTTTGCATGTCTCTTGGTATTTTTATGAAAGAATCATCAGTGGATGGTTACCTGTGTGGCTCCGTATCCGTACTCCTGGAATGAAGCGTCCTGATATGTATACTTTTTGTACTTGTATCTCAATTCTCTGATTATGGCATTTCGCAACACGCCTTCGCCCTTGCCGTGGATGAAGATGATTTTGAAACCTTTCTTTTGCTTGAAACTTTCCAAAGTCTCACGGAACTTGTCAAGCTGAAAATTCAGCATGTCTGTATGCGACATGCCCGCTGTAGTGTCGAGAAGTTCATCGATATGTAGGTCAACGACAAGCGGCTCATTGTCATTTCTCTTGTGAGCAGTCCGGGCAGGAGCGGTAATCTCGATGCGTTGCTTTTCTATTATCTTTTCCTTCAGGTCGTCTGCCTCAATGGTGAGCGTCTTCATCGGTACTCCGTTCTCGACGACAGACATCACGAGAGCGTCTTCATCAAAGAAGTCGTTTTCTCTGAATGTGTGGAGCTTATAAAACTTTACAGGGTCTACTTTCAGTTTCACATCTAAACTTGGCTGAAGCTTGAATGGCTTGTCCGTTTTATACGCGTTGATTTGAATAGCTCCATTCTGGAAATCCTGCACATCATCTAATGTAAGCTTTGATATGAGCAGTTTGGTATTAGGTTCCAGGACGTTATGCGCAAGGAGTTTGTAGTCGTCTCCCTGCTGAAGTGAATATGTGAACGAGAGGAAAAAATTGCAGTCATTGATGAGATACATGAAGAATTCCGTCTTACTGATATTTTGCTTGTCTTTTGGAACAAAACCCAAATACAAGTTTATCTGGTCTGAATTCTCACGCTCATACACGTGTAGAGCTTTGGGAACGTTGCAATTCTGGGCAACAGGAGCGTTTGCCATGGCATTGGCGTGTGACGCCGGAATGTCTGGTTCCTGAATTTTCGGTGTTGTGGCTCCTGATAGCATTTTCGCCTGTTTGTCGTCGTTCACCACTACAAGGTCTTGCACCTGAGTCGGCACCTGGAATCCGTCTTCGTCTTCCACAATAGCAATGTTGTTGTTTTGAAAGCCAACGACAACTCCACCGCCTTTCTCACTGATGAATCTTACTTTGTCTCCTATTTTCATTTTTATTGTTTTCTTTTTTCGTTATGGTATTAATAAAGAGCTGTCGCCATAGCTCAGGAATCTGAACTCGTGTGACAATGCATAATCGTAGATTGATTTCCAATCGCCGTTGACGAATGCGCTGACAAGCAGCAGCAGAGTGCTTTGGGGCTGATGGAAATTGGTGACAAGCATCTTGACAATCTTGTAATCGTAACCCGGTACGATAATTATCTGTGTGGAGAAATGAATGGTGCTTATCCTCTTTGCTGACATATAGTCAAGAATTGCGTTTATCGCCTCTTGTGATTTGAGTTTCGGCAGGTTCTCGTCGTAAGGTTCCCATTGTCCTATGTGAAGCTTGGACTCTTCAATTTCTTTATCCGCGTGTAACTTTAGTCCCAGATAATATAGGCTTTCAAGGGTTCTTACGCTCGTTGTACCCACGGCAATAGTCTTGCAGTCGTGACTTATGAGCTTTTCGAGTGTACTTCTATGCACACAGATGAACTCAGAATGCATATCATGGCCTCCTATTTCTTCGGATTTTACAGGTTTGAACGTGCCGGCTCCTACGTGCAGCGTGATTTCCTCACGGTCGATGCCATGGTTGTCGAGATCGGAGAGCACAGAGTCTGTGAAATGCAGTCCTGCGGTCGGTGCAGCCACACTTCCCTTTATCTTGGAATATACCGTCTGATATGTGGTTTTGTCACTCTCCTGTGTCTCGCGGTTGAGATAAGGTGGTATAGGCAGTTCACCCATCGCCTCAAGTATATCTGCAAACGAAACCTTGTCGCCGTCCCAGGAGAAACGTATGAGATGCGAGGTATGATGTTCCTCAACATAGTTGGCGCGTAATGTCACGCAGATTCCCTTGATGTTAACCTCACGCTTCAATTCCTGTCCTTTCCATTTTTTCAGGTTTCCAACGATGCATAGCCATGAGCACTCTCTCGTGGTCTGAAACATCTGTTCATAGTCAGCGGGAGTATGGGGCTCAAGAAGAAATATTTCGATGAGAGCTCCTGTATCCTTTCTGAAGTGGAGGCGTGCCTGTATCACTTTCGTGTTGTTGAACACCATCATAGCACCCTTTGGCAAATGGCTTGATATGTTGTGGAAAATGTCTTCCTCTATCTTTCCGTGGTTGTATATCAACAACTTGCTTTCGTCTCTCTTTGCCAATGGGAATTTTGCAATCTTCTCATCTGGCAAAGGATAATTGTAATCGCTGATTCTTATCTGTTTTACGTCCATTTCCATATTTGATAAATTCTTTAAATTTGCTTTTATGACTTGGTGGATGCCATGTCTTGATGGTATAACCAAACTGTCTACATCAGGTAAATAGGTGGTTTGCATCAGACAAATAGGTTGATTACATGCAATAAACAGGCGGCTTATACCAGACAAACGTTATGTTTCCGACCTGCAAACTGGCTATTCTAACTTATAAACGATCTTAGTATGGCATAGAGAAACAAGAGTGACATTGTGAGCAATACAATGTCGATAGTAATTATTGTATAGCCTTTAGAAGTATACTGGCTGGAAATGAATTCCACATCGGGAAACATCCTGTCGTAGACCTTGAGATATACTAAATATAAAAGTAGTCCAACAAGCGCTCCCCAAGCTATGCCTACCAACACGTCGAAAGGATAATGCATTCCGAGGTACAGCCTTGTGTAGCAATTAATCAGAGCCCATGCCGTCATTGCGACAGTAAATTTCCTGTTTCTCACCAACAGTGAGAAGAACATTGTCAAGCTGGTGGTGTTTGCTGCGTGTGACGAGAAGAAACTGAAGTCTTTGTTGCTCATATCCCCTACTGTATATATTATTCCGTCAAGCATGTCATCGTTGATAGGTCGTGT
The DNA here is from genome assembly GCF_000436015.1 of Prevotella sp. CAG:592. NCBI lineage: Bacteria > Pseudomonadati > Bacteroidota > Bacteroidia > Bacteroidales > Prevotellaceae > Prevotella > Prevotella sp. CAG:592. Next base: position 81,650 of record NZ_FR892558.1, read on the forward strand.
CCTTCCTATCATAGGCTTGATGATAAAGTCACAGATTCCTCCAGAGAACATCACGCAACCGATTCCACACAGTATTATCAGCATTATCTTGGTCATGTTGTCATTGTTGCTTATCACGAGATAAAGCAATGCGATATAGAGCGGTATCCATGTGAACCCGGAAGTCAACGTAACCATCAGTCCGTCGAGGAACGATGATTCGCTGCCATTGACCAACTGCAATATGGCTAAATCTATATTCCCTGTCATTTTCGATATTTAGATTTTCTGAATTTGAGAAGAATGAAGCCATCCCTCCCTATTGTCACCTAGCTTTACGTGTTTCCAGTCTTTCATCGAGTCATCTATGATGTCAACACGTGTTCCTTCATGTATTACTGTAACACTTTTCCCCTTATCATCAGGCACGTCTTTCAGCTGCAACGATGGCACTACCACGATTGCTCCTCTCCGATTCTGATACTGGCTCTTTTGTTGATATGCACAAATCTGGGAAAGTACGAACAGAACGGCGAAAAACATTCCTGCAAAGAAGCCAACTTTGCGTCTCGTTACCTTGACCGAAAGTAGATATAAAGTGAAGAATGCCAGAGTGAGCACGAGAGAAAAAATTGACAATGCCGCCCATGAGTCGATACCCATAAGATTGACCAGCGACTTATACCATTGCACCAGGAACATCTCTGCTTCCGGTGTGATCTTGTCTATCGTCTTTGACTGTGCTATCTGCAGATTCAGCTTGATGTCGTCGTCGCTCGGCGACAACAATAGTGCACGCTCATAGCTGAGTATGGCAAAAGTAATGTTGTCCGTACGGTAATAGGCATTGCCCAGGTTATAATACAAATCAGCACTCTTCGTGGTCTTCAGCAACTCGTTATAATCTTTTATTGCCTGCTGATAGTTGCCTTTTTTGTACTCGTTGTCAGCATTCTCCTTTGTTATTGCGGATGCAGGCAATGCTGTCAGTACTGACAACATGAGGACGAGAATCAGTTTATTTGATTTTTTCTTGCTGTCCTTCAGTGAATCTTCTATCTGTGTTATCATATTCATTGCATCTTCGAAAATAGTATTCATGTCATTCGACATAGAAGACTGTGAATATCGTTCCAGCTCACAGGCATCAATGATTCCGATGAACTTCGTTGACAATTCTTCTCCTACACCGTTGGCAAGCAAAACACTCTCCACGTTGTTCCTGTTGAGCTCTCCGGCTGAAAGATTAAACTTCTCTTCGGCATACCCCCACATGGCTTTCAGTATATCCTCATAGAATGTGGAACTATTTCCTTTCAGCATTGAGTCATTAGCTGCCTTCAAGCGCTTCAGGGCAAGCCTGTTTGCAAGACGGCGCTTGCTTCTCACGGTGTCCTTGCCCAAAGAGATGTATTTTCTCGAGGCAACGGTCAGCAGTGAGAATGTCAGGATTATCATGGTGATGAGTACCCAATATCCTGTAGAACAGAAGAACATGTCGTCGAAATCATGCGAACTCTCGAAACCTTCGTGTATTGGTTGTATATCCTTGTTGCGCAGATCTGACTGATAGTCGCTCACGGACGTTCCGCTTCCATCACCTTTGCCTACTTTAATGGTGAATGGTTGGGTCTTTATTGTCTTGTATGAATTCGTGTTAGTGTCAAAATATGTGAACTCAATGGCCGGAATCGTATACTCGCCCTGATTTCTCGGCACAGCGATGAAATCGTATATCATGTTGCCTTCAAGTCCGTTGGCTGTCACCTTTGTCTTGTCGGTTATCTTTGGGTCATATTTATCGAAATCTTTAGGGAAGTTGACAACTGGAGTCTTGATGAGCTTCAAATTGCCCTTTCCGCTTACCACTACACGCAATGTGAACGGATCGTTGGCCTTGATATCAGACTTGTTTAGTTGCGCACTTATGTTGAATACGCCGACTCCTCCTGAGAAAGTTGCCGGTTTGGCGGGCAGAGGCAACACATTCAGTGTTATACCAGGTGCCACAATGTCGCGTTTCACTTCAACATAAGCCGATCCACCATTGAAAAAGGCTTCCACTGGGTCTACGTCTCTATTCTGCTGAACTACTGATCCCTTGAACACTATGCTTGGTATCTTCAATGCTCCGGACATCTGAGGATACATTATGTACTGGCTCCATGTTACGCAACGGTATGGTCTGCCATTGTGGTTTTCGATATGAAAGGATTTCTGTTGTGGCAATGGCACTTCAAGCGTGTGGAAGCCTGTAAGGTCAGGCATGTCACCCTTAAGTGCGTTGAGATCTACCAGCGTATATACTTTGTATGTCAGTATCACAGGCTCCTGTTCATATACCTTGTTCTTGCTTGCACTTACCTTTATGAAGAGATCTGAATTGCGGATTTCAGATCCTGCAGTCCTCATACGTGGTTGGTCGTCAGCTCCATTGTGCATCCTTGGCGTGCCATTTGCCGACATGCTCTTGCCCGTCACCTTTATTTGTACAGAACGTGAAGCGAATTTTCGCCCGTTGGCCACTACTGTTGCAGAAGGAATTCTATACGAGCCAGCTTTCGTGGCACACAGAATATATGTGAATGTCGTAGATGATGAACTGCTTGCATGTCCGTTTATCACCTGATAGCTCGACTGAGACGAACGGTATGGACCCGTTATCACCTCGAGTGCTCCAGGTATGCCGCCGAGATGCAGGTCACCAACGTCTTGCGTGTCAATCACATAAGTCAGTCGGAAATTCTCTCCCGTTTGCACGTGGGAGGGAACTGAGACATGCAGCCCCTGGGCGTGACACAATGATATGGCAAATGCCAATAGTATATTCAGTATAACTTTCTTCATTTTATATGATATAAGTATTTCTGGCGTATAATATAATTATCTCTGGATCACCAATTCTTCTCCAGCCTCCTGGTCTGTTGTTGTTGGCGACTGCGGTTCAACCTTTCTTGAGTCTCACGTTCCTGCTGCATAGCTGCATTAAGAAGCTGTTCAGCGTTGTCCTTGCTCATCTGAGGTTGATTCTGTTGCGGCTTATCTTGCTTCTGGTGCTTATCTTTCTGCTTTTCCTGCTTGTCTTTATTGCCTTTATCCTTGTTTTTGTCGCTCTGGTTCTGCTGTTTGTTCTTGTCGTTCTGCTTGTTGTCCTTCTGAAGCTTCTTACAGAGTACAAGGTTATAACGAGTTTCATTGTCTGAAGGGTTATTGCGCAAAGACTCAGAATAAGCTTTTATGGCATCTGGATACATCTTACTGCCCTGACAGATGACGCCTATGTTATGATAAGACTTTGACTTTCTGAACTTGTTCTTCTCAGTGCTTGCTGCCTTTTGGAAGAATTTTACGGCTTCCGACATCTTGTTCTGCATCATGAGGGCACATCCAAGGTTATAAAGGGCTTGCGGGTTTTCGTGATTGATTGACAAAGCCTTCCTGTATCTCACTTCCGACTCAGGATATTGCTTGGCTTTGTAAGCCTTGTTGCCCTGCCGGATATAGTCTCGGTCGGTCTGTGCTGATGCAATCACAGGAATCAGCAGGAGCAATGCTATTATGTATTTTCTTATTATCATCATCATTGGTCTCATGTTACATACTGGATGTTATTTCTTGAACAGTTTGATATTTCTGAACAGTGGGTTTTTCACTTCCAGCGTGAGTGCTTCGATTATTATAAGGAAAAGTGCCAGAAGTACAAAAGTCTGATACTGCTCGTCATATTCACTGTATACGGCATTCAACAGGTCGCCCTTCTGTAACTTGGCAAGTTCTTCGTCAAGTAACTCCTGTGCGCTGTTGGTGTTGTCAACATGGATATAAGAACCTCCGCCAGCTTTTGCAATCTGGCGACACATATCCTCGTTGAGTACAGACACGACTTCATTGCCGTGGTTGTCACGCATATATCCGCCATGCCCGTCTGGAATAAGTCCGCCTTTAGGCTGTCCGATTCCTAACACAAATACGTTAATACCCATTTTCTTTGCCTTCTTGGCAGCCTCTATGGCGCCTCCCTCGTGGTCTTCGCCATCGGTTATAAGCACTATGGCCCTTCCCAGATTGTTTTTCTTGGTAAAGCTGCTGCAGCACATATTGATGGCTCCACCTATGTCTGTTCCTTGTGTAGCAATAAGCCCGGGGGTTAGACTCTGAAGAAACATCTTTGCAGACACGAAGTCGGTTGTTATAGGCAATTGTATGAATGAACTACCCGCAAAGACCACAAGACCAACCTTGTCGTCTTTGAACCCATCGATCATATTTTCTATCAGCATCTTGCTGCGGTCTAATCTAGATGGGGCCACATCTTCAGCGAGCATGGAGTTGCTTATGTCCAATGCGACCATTGCCTCGATTCCGGCTCGCTTCTCATTGCTTATCTTTATGCCTGCCTGCGGACGGGCAGCAGCAATTATAAGCAATGCCAATGCCGTGAGCGTCATATAGAACTTTACAAGCGGCCTGTACTTTGAGCGTCCTGGCATCAACCCTTCTTGTAGTGCTTTGTCTACTATGCCGTTTATTTGTTTCCTCTTCCTTCTCGTCTGCACTGTCCAGATTATCATCAGAACCGGTATGACAAGCAGAAGATATAAATATTCCGGATTTGCGAATCTCAACATAATGTTTATGTTTTTTGCTTATATGCTATTTCCTGATTGTATGATGTTGACTCTCAAACTTCTAACGCAGTCTACTAAACTCAGAAAGTTTGTTGTCTCTATCGTTTTCTTGTTTATGTCCCTACGGTTTTAAGGAAGACGCCTGAATACTGTCAACCTCAGCAACATGTCGATTATCAAAATCAATACAGCCGCTATGGCGAATGGGACAAAAGCTTCAGAACGCTTGGAGAAGTTTTTCGTATTCAAACGAGTCTTTTCCAATTTGTCGATGTCCTTGTATATCTTTTTCAGTTCAGCAGTATTTGTAGCTCTGTAGAACTGACCGTCTGAAGTATTGGCAATACGCTGCAAGGTCTGTGTGTCTATATCTGCACGCATGTTAACGTATTTTACAGTTCCGCCCACATTGATTGGATAAGGAGCAAGGGATTTGCTTCCGATGGCGATAGTGTATACGCGGATATTGTAGGTTTTGGCAATCTGAGCCGCCGTTAGTGGTGATATGTCACCCATGTTGTTACTACCGTCTGTAAGCAAGATAACGACTTTGCTTTTCGTCTTGCTGTCTTTCAGACGGACTACTGCGTTGGCGAGTCCCATTCCTATTGCCGTTCCATCCTGTATCAGAGAACGTTCGGCCAAGTCTGTTCGCACATTCACAAGCATATTCAACAACGATTGGTGGTCGGTTGTCATTGGACATTGAGTGAAAGCCTCACCGGCAAATATAGTAAGACCGATATTGTCGTTCTCACGGTCCGATATGAAATCAGCCGCAACGGCCTTTGCTGCTTCTATTCGGTTTGGCTTGAGGTCCTGTGCGAGCATACTTGTCGATACGTCCATCGCCAACATGATATCGATTCCCTCAGTCTCTTTTTCGCCCCAACTGTTGCGTGTCTGCGGACGAGCAAGGACAATCACTATCAACACGAACACCAAGACGCGCAGCAGATGAGGCAATTCTATAAGCCGCAACCTGAGACTCTTGTGAACATTCTGATAGGCAAAGGTATCAGCCATTCGGAATGTTGGTTCGTATTTCTTCCTGTAGAGCAGACACCATAATATATATGGTATCAGCAGAAGGAGTAAAAACAAATATTCTATGTTTGCAAATTCCATGAAACTTTCTCTACACGATTAAATAAACCTTATATATCACTACAATCAACGCAAAAAGTGCAGCTGCCGTCAACACGACTATAGCCAGCTTCAATGTCCTGCGCTGACTCTTGACTTTCTTTTCTACTTCATTCTCTTCAACGACTAGCTTTACAGGTTTCTCTTCCTCTTTCTTGGTGTCATTGATGAACGATAGAGCATTGACGAGATTTTGGTCGTTCTCGTTGGCCAATACAGAATACTTTGCGAATTTCACGAGGTCTGCAGTACGGAAAAGACTAACCATCTCTTCAATCGCGCCCTCATTTTCACCCCGGAGCCTTTCTATAATTTCTGAGCTTGTCATTTCCATAGCATCGAAATTGAAGCGCTCAGCTATATACTGGCGAAGGATCATTGTCAGGCGGGTGTAATAACTCTTCTGATCTTCTGAAACAGCCGCCTTCTCTTCTTTTAGCTTTTCTATCTCGGTGATTGCCTTCTGATGGGCAGATACTTTCTTGATGAATTTTATCGGTTTTATTACAGACTTGTTGGTATTTAGTCTGTTTATCAGATATGCAAGCAGTATTAGCAATAATACAAACAATATTGAATATCCGAAGACAGTTGCCCATTCGCCCCAGCTGAAAGGATTGTCCTGCACATCCTTCGGACCGTAGAACTTCTCTGTGTGTACTGTATCCACAGGCATCGTCATTACTTTCAATGCGAGATCCTTAGTCTGATACGACTTTCCGTCTACCTTTATGCTCTGTGATGGAATGCAATATAATTTCTCGTCGAATGAAGTAAGCGTATAAGACTTGCTGTATTTTATGAGATTATCTTCAACTCCTAATGTGTCGATATTACTGCACTCCAGTACTTCCACTCCTGGGGTGATATATTGCGATCTTTCGAACTTAGGGAATGACATCTTATGATGCTTCTCATCAAGGGTGACACTAAGGGTCAACTTGGTCTGTTCACCTATCAATATCTGCATAGTGTCGATCTTCTGGTCTATGGTCACCTGCGACCATATCGACATTGTGAGCGACACAAACAATATAGATAGAAATAATCGTTTCATCTTTGTTATAAAATCTTATGAATAAAGTATTTACGACCTCAGCTTAAAGAGTTGTATGAGGCTCTTCACATAGTCTTCATTCGTAGCAATTGAGATATTGTCAGTATTGGTCTTGCTGAACAGTCTATCGAGTGACGCCCTCCTCTCCTGCCAATATTGGCGATGCGCATGACGTAGCTTCTTGTCACTCGTGTCGATATACATCTCATGTGAAGTCTCGGCATCACATATCTTGATGAGCCCCACATCGGGCAACTCTCTTGCGAACTGGTCGTATAGTTGTATAGCCACGACATCATGCTTCTTGCAGCACACTATCATCTGCTTCTCATAATCACCTCTGTAATAGAAGTCACTAAGAATGAAAGCGGTACAACGATGCTTCACGGCACTGTAAAGGAACTGAAGAGC
>NZ_FR892558.1:88887-105353 GCF_000436015.1 Prevotella sp. CAG:592
TGAAGAGCACAGGATATATCTGTGCGCTTGCTCTCAGGATGAAAGTCAAGCATCTCGTGGATTATATACAATATGTGTTTTCTTCCTTTCTTGGGCGGAATATACTTTTCTATCTTGTCAGAAAAGAACACTACTCCAATCTTATCGTTATTCTGTATCGCACTGAAAGCCAATGTTGCCGCAATCTCCGTTGCCTTGTCACGCTTTGTCTGCATGCGGGTGCCGAAGTCAAGAGATGCGCTGACGTCGATAAGCAGCATTACAGTAAGTTCTCGCTCTTCTTCATACACCTTCACATATGGTGAATTCATCCTTGCTGTGACATTCCAGTCTATATCACGCACGTCATCGCCATACTGATATGCACGCACTTCGCTAAAGGCCATTCCTCGTCCTTTGAAGGCCGAGTGATATTGACCAGCAAATATATTATTGCTAAGTCCGCGAGAATGGATTTCAATCTTGCGGACCTTCTTCAACAAATCCTGAGCTTCCATCAAGGAACCTCCACTTTATTTAATATTTTACTTATGATCTCCTCTCCTGTCACGTTGTCTGCCTCAGCCTCGTAAGAAAGTCCAATGCGGTGACGCAATACGTCATATGCTACGGAACGTACATCCTCTGGTACCACATATCCTCTGTGATTGATAAATGCATACGCTCTGGCAGCTTTGGCCAGATTGATGCTGGCACGAGGGCTTCCTCCAAAGGTTATCAGAGGTTTGATATTCTCCAATCCATAACGCTCAGGATAACGTGTCGCAAACACGATATCTGCGATATACTGCTCAATCTTTTCGTCGAGATATACTTGATTTACTATTTTCCTGGCATTGAGTATCTCAGACGCTTCAACAACTGGTTTGATATCTGCCTTCAGACCATTGAGATTCTCCCTGATAATCTGCTTTTCCTCTTCGATAGTGGGATAATCAATTATCACTTTCAACATAAAACGGTCTACCTGCGCCTCTGGCAACTGATATGTTCCCTCCTGCTCTATAGGATTCTGAGTTGCCATTACTAGGAAAGGACTTGGCAGGTCAAATGTTGTACTACCGATTGTCACTTGATGTTCCTGCATAGCCTCGAGCAATGCGCTCTGAACCTTTGCCGGAGCACGGTTTATCTCATCTGCAAGAATGAAGTTTGAGAAGACCGGACCTTTCTTCACTTGGAAGCTCTCGGTCTTCTGTGAATATATCAATGTACCAATAACGTCGGCCGGCAACAGGTCTGGTGTGAATTGTATGCGGCTGAATTCTGTGTTGACGAGTTGTGCAAGGGTCTTGATGGCAAGGGTCTTTGCCAATCCCGGTACACCTTCCAGCAATATATGTCCATCGCTCAGCAGACCAATAAGCAGGCTGTCCACCAAGTGTTTTTGTCCCACAATGACACCTTCCATGCCACGCTTGATGCTTGTTATAAAAGCACTTTGTTGTTCAATCAGAATGTTTAGCTCTCTAATGTCTATAACTTCTGCCATGATTTTCGTTGTATATTTTGTTAAAATAAATGTTCCAAATCTCTTTATACCGCAAAAGTAATAATTTTAAATTCGGTTATAAGAGATTTAGAACATAAATAATATTAAAATGAGTTGACAGGCGCTTAATTTTAAGAAACTTTGTTATTCGCAGCTTTCTTCTTGAGTTTAAGTTTAGGAATATTTATAGTTTCCCCAACTTTAACCTCAGATTTGCCGTTATGCACCTGAAGGTAACATTCCATTCCCTCTCCTAGATAACGGCGTGCGAGCACCTTCATCGTTTGACCATCCTTCACTTTCACAGTTCTGTCGGTACCTTCTATCACATATGCCCCTGTCTTGACCATTCTTTTTGCACTTTGGATTTCAGAATTCTCAGTTTCTGAAATATGATCTTGTACATCTTTTATTTCAGCCTTCCCCCCCTTCTCAACATTGTCTTCCCCTGCAATATTCACCTTTGCGGCTATGGTGTCGGCAGCCTTTGATACTGCAGCCTTCTGATAACCGTTTTTCTTTGATGGATAAGCCTTTTTGACAACCACAACTTTACTGGCAGGAACACTTCTTTCGTTTTTGCCTCCAAGATACAAACCCGCAACAAAAGCCGATGCAATGCTTGCCAACGCAAGCAACGACAAAAGAACAAGTTTCACATTTCCTGCTTTCTTATGCGCCTTTCTTGTGTCACCTTCAGGAATTCCTGAAGCAACATAAGCCATTTGAGATTGTCCTTGTGCATTTCGCCTCTCTGTTTCATCGCTAACCACGAATGGATCTTGTGACTTTTCCTTGTTGTCCAGGGCATTATTGTCGGAGTCAGGAAATGTCTCGTCGACAACATTCGGGCTATCACCAGCCTGCAGGGCTGACGGTGATGGCTGATTATCACTTGGATCCTTTTCCGTTTCTGATTCTGAATCTGGAGTTTCTCCAGAAACCAACGATAGTTCATCTTCAGTCTTGAAGGAAATGCGAGATTCTGCTTCATTATCAGCATGCACCAGAGCGTCTGTGTTGCCTGATTGTGAATTATGAGAGTCAAGAGTATCGGTTGAATTATTCAATATTACTTCTTCTTCAGTAGCAGCATCAGATTCGGCTTCAACGATCCCGTCATCCGACCCAACTTCTTTCGCAATGTCTAATTCAGACCCGCAATGGCCATCATTCCCATAATCAACTGATAATCTGGAGTTTTCTCCACTAACCGAAGTGTTATCGACTGTTGAATTATTCTCAGATTCACTATCCTTATTACCTATATTCCCGTTTTCTGCTTCTACGTTTTCGTTTGGCATACTTCCAAACTCAACTCCATCGTTCAGCTCAACGGTTTCGAACTGTGAAAATGGCTTGTTCACCATTTCCTTCAGCGAATTCTCGGGTGTGAAAGTAATTTTCGTATGACCATCGATCAGCACCCTCTCGCCAGTATTCACGTCAACGCTCTCGCGGTCTCTGACTTCTATAAGCTTGAAAGTGCCAAATCCCTTTATCTTCACAAGTTTGTCAGCCTTTAGGCCATCATGGATTACGGCAAAGAAGGCATCAAGATAGTTCTCTGCTTCTGAAATTCGTATGTTCTTCTTTTTCGCGAGCTGACTGGCTATGTCTTTCATCAATATCTTGCCCATTTATTGAAGTCCTCCATTTTTTATTTTTTCTTTTATAGTGGACGAGGGCTTGAAGGAAAGTACCAATTTCGGTGGGACGAGCATTCTCTTCTTTGTGTTCGGCGAGACCATTATACGCTCCATACGTTTCTTGACTTCAAAAGAACCGAAGTTGCTGAATGATACAACGTCACCTTTTTGAAAACACTCGTTCATTACATCTACGAGCGTGTATGAAAACATCTGAGCATCCTCAGGATCCATGCCCGTACGATTAGCCACTTCAGAAATGAAACTTTTGTTGTTCATATAGTTTCTCCTTATACACATTTATGCCCTTCCCAATACGGTGGCATATACATCAAACTCTTCAGAACCGGTGATTTCGACAATATAGAATCCTCCGATTTCCAATTCCATCCCGTCATGGGCCTCGATAAGAACCTCCGGGTCAACCTCTGGTGAGGAGTATTCGCTGCGCGCAATGTAATAATCACCTTCCCTGCGGTCTACAATAACTTTCAGTTCTTTTCCGATTTTCTCAGCTTCGAGCTCAGCACTTATACGCTCCTGCACACGCATAAGTCTGTCAAGACGGCATTGTTTCACGTCGTATGGAACGTCATCTTTATAATGCTCTGCACTATATGTACCTTCTTCCTCAGAATATGCAAAGGCTCCCATTCGTTCGAATCTTGCCCATTTCACGAACTTCACCAGCTCGTCAAAATCCTCATCGGTCTCGCCTGGGAATCCAACCATCAACGTAGTACGGATGCAAATCCCTGGAACAGCCTCTCTGAGTTTCTCAATCAGTTTGTATGTTTCCTGGCTTGACGTGTTGCGCCGCATCGCAGTCAGCATATGGTCAGAGACGTGCTGCAAAGCGATGTCGAGGTAATTGCAGACATTATCGTGGTTTCTAATTACATCCAACAATTCAAACGGGAAGTTGTTAGGATAGGCATAATGCAATCGTATCCATTCCACTCCCTCAACATTTGCCATTCTCTCCACTAGTTCAGCGATGCTTTGCCTGCCATAGAGGTCCACTCCATAATACGTAAGTTCCTGAGCGATAATCTGGAACTCTTTCACACCCTCCTTGACGAGAGTCTCCATCTCTGCAATTATATCTTCCATTGGGCGGCTCTTGTGCTTTCCTGTGATGATAGGTATGGCACAATACGCACAATGACGGTCACATCCCTCACTGATTTTTATGTATGAATAATGAGCTGGTGTGGTCTTTTGTTTAAATGATCCGTCCGCACATGACGATACGGTTGCTTTCTCGCAGACAAATCCCTTTGCGGCTCCCAAATCATCAATCAGATCCTTGAAGTCGAATTTGCCATAAAACTTGTCCACCTGTGGAATTTCCGCAGACAATTCTTCTCTGTAACGCTGTGACAAGCAACCCATTACAAACAATTTATCAAGCAAGCCTTCATCCTTAGCTTGAGCGAATCGGAGAATCATCTCTATGCTCTCCTCTTTTGCGTCGCCTATAAATCCGCATGTATTTATTATAGCAATCTCTCCCTCAGGATGGTCGCAGTCATGGGTACATGTGTAACCGATTCTCTTGAACCGTCGCATCAGGGACTCCGTATCAACAAGATTTTTGGAGCACCCCATGGTTATGAAATCTATCTGATTGCGTATCACTTGTCTGTATCGAATAATGAGTCTACGAATTGTTTCTTGTCAAAAATCTGAAGGTCGTCAACACCCTCTCCGAGTCCTATGTATTTCACTGGCACTTTGAGCTGGTCTGATATTCCTATCACTACGCCGCCCTTTGCAGTACCATCGAGTTTCGTTATGGCCAGGCTCGTAATCTGAGTAACGGCAGCAAACTGTTTTGCCTGCTCAAAGGCGTTCTGTCCTGTAGAGCCGTCGAGCACGAGCATCACCTCGTCCGGTGCGGTCGGTATGAGTTTCTTCAGCACATCCTTTATTTTCTTCAGCTCGTTCATTAGTCCCACCTTGTTGTGTAGCCTTCCTGCCGTGTCAATAAGCACCACGTCAGCATCATTAGCCATAGCAGAGCTTAACGTGTCGTAAGCTACGCTTGCAGGGTCTGCACCCATCTGTTGTTTTACTACAGGCACTCCGACTCTTTCTCCCCAGATGCACAACTGCTCTACGGCAGCAGCCCTGAACGTGTCGGCCGCTCCGAGATAGACTTTCTTTCCTGCGTTTTTGAACTGTTTTGCGAGTTTTCCGATTGTCGTGGTCTTCCCCACTCCATTCACTCCGACAACGAGCACGACGTATGGTTTGCGACCCTCCGGCAGGTTCCAGTCCGTCACATCATTGCTGTCATCGAGGAGCTTTGATATTTCATCTCTCAGAATACCGTTCAGCTCAGAGGTGGAGACATACTTGTCTCTTGCCACACGCTCCTCTATACTGTTTATTATTTTGATGGTAGTGTCTACCCCCACGTCGGAAGTTATCAACACTTCCTCCAGGTCGTCAAGCACTTCGTCATCAACCTTAGATTTGCCTGCCACCACATGAGCGAGTTTTGAGAACACGCTCTGTTTTGTTTTTTCGAGTCCTTTGTCAAGGGTCTCTTTATTTTTCTTTGTGAATAGTCCGAAAAATCCCATAATGATATTTTATATTATGCTACAAAATTACGCAAAAAAGCTCATTTCCACAAATAAAAAACCAACAAGCTAACGAAAAAAGGGCTGCAACCTGTAATTGCAGCCCTTAATATCATTTAAGAGATAGATTTATTTGAAGAAATCTTTCACAGCCTCATTGGGAACCATACGCTCATCGAAACAATAGGCACCTGTCTTGGGGCTCTTTACCATCTTTATAACCTTTGTATATGCGCGACCATCGTTTGAACCATCACGAAGGGTGGCGACTGCTTTCTTTGCCATTTTCTAATGTATTTTATTAGATTATTTAATTTCTTTGTGGAGAGTCATTCTCTTGAGAATAGGATTGTATTTCTTCAGCTCCATTCTCTCAGGAGTGTTCTTGCGGTTCTTGGTCGTTACGTAACGACTTGTTCCCGGCATTCCGCTCTCTTTCATCTCAGTGCATTCAAGGATTACCTGAACGCGGTTGCCTTTAGCCTTCTTTGCCATTGTATTATTCTCCTATAACTTTTATATCTTTCCAATCACAATAGCCCTTAGATACAGCCATCTTGAGAGCTGCATCAAGACCAGCCTTGTTAATCAGACGAAGACCTGCAGCACTAATCTTCAGACTAATCCAGCACTGCTCTTCTACATAATAGAATTTCTTATTAAACAGATTTACGTCAAAGCTGCGCTTTGTGCGATGCTTTGAGTGGGATACGTTATTACCCATCTGGGCTTTCTTTCCCGTGATTTGACAAATTTTAGACATTTCTATCTACGTTTTTTGTTGTTTCCTTTTGATACTTATTCCAAACAGGGTGCAAAATTACAAACTTTTTCCGATTTAGCAAAGTTTTCCTACTTCACAGTTGTTAAATTAAGTTTTTTTTACGTTTAAACGCTGCTAATCCATAACTATTCAAGTTATCAAGCGATTATAACCATCTGACCGGAATAGTATCATCATAATATAATGGACAAAGTATATGTCAATATCAGTAGATTGCAGCGCTCCAACTTACTCTTTCAAGCCTGTGCATCACAGGCAAGGAGAATTACACCTCTACCGCGGATATCGTAACGTCGGTAAACTGGTCCATATAATCTATGACGCGCAGTTTGTCGTTCGACCCACGCTTTACTTTAAGGTGAAGGTTTGCCTCTAGGAATTCTCCCTGTGATGTACGCCGCTCCTTTATTTCATACGACCTCACGTCCATGCCGTCGTGCCGCATTTTTGCTATAAGCTGTCGGATGCTTTCTATCGAAGGTGCGGAAAAGGACAGATCAACCACCGTAGAGCCGAGCTGCGGAATCAGGGCATTTATCACTTCGAGACCGAACAGCACCATTACCGTGGCAATGGTGGCGGCCAGATACATTCCCGTACCACAAGCCAGTCCTATGGCCGCCGTCACCCACAAGCCGGCTGCCGTTGTGAGTCCGCGCACCACGTTTTTCTGAAAGATGATTGTTCCTGCTCCGAGGAATCCGATGCCCGACACGACCTGTGCCGCCACACGTGATGAATCCTTCAGGTCGAAGCCGAAACCGAACTGCGACACCACGCAAAACAGCGCACTACCCAACGCCACGAGGAAATGGGTGCGGAATCCAGCCTCCTTGGCTCTATACTCCCGCTCTATGCCTATCGCTCCTCCCAGCACAAGGGCGAGCGAAAGACGGATGGTCAAATCTACATATGAAGCTTCCATTGCTAATATCAAGAGTTTATCAAATCAAAGCCTGCCACAATCGACATGGCGAGCATCCAGATGCAAATTTACTAATAATCGGGAACAATACAAACTTTCATGACGTGAAAAAGAACGACACGGTCGAAAAGCGAATCGAAAAAAATGCGTTTCCATCGGCAGGCTGCCAGAGGTTGCTGTTGTCAGAATACCCGATGAAATCAGGCAAAAGCCAATATGTGGCCGAGCATCAAGCATAACCGCATATTGGCTTAAACCATTATATTTCACAATTGTCTGCAGGATTTCGCCTGCAAGTATTGTTTTGTCAATCCAGTCCGAGAGATTTCTTGATTGCCTCTATCTTTTCGTCGGCAGCCTTGCTGCAGCGCTGGTAGCATCCAGCACACTTCATCGTGTCTTTAACTTCAAGATAGAATTTGATTTTAGGCTCTGTGCCGGAAGGACGGACGCTGACCTTTGTCTTGTCGTCGCAGAACCACTGGAGCACGTTGCTTGTGGTCGGCATATCGAGTTTCTCCACGGTTCCGTCTGCCTTCTTTGCCTCCAGTGTCTTGTAGTCTTTCCAGAGCACCACCTTGCTACCTCCGAGCTCTTTAGGAGGATTGTTGCGGAAGTTCTCCATCATCAGCTTGATTTCATCGGCTCCGCTCTTTCCCGGGCGAACCACATTGACTGTGAATTCCTTTGAGAATCCGTATTCGAGATATATCTGCATGAGCAGGTCGTAGAGCGTCTTGCCCTGGTCTTTTGCCCATGCTGCTATTTCACAGATGAGGCATATTGAAGCAGGAGCGTCCTTGTCTCTCACCTTGTCGTAAGGCAGGAATCCGAAGCTTTCCTCTCCTCCTCCGATATAGTCTTGCTTGCCCTCAGAGATGGCTATTTCGCGTGCAATCCACTTGAATCCGGTGTAGCAGTCTCTGAGTTCCACATTGTTCTTCTTTGCTATCTCGGCGATGACTTCTGTCGTCACAATAGTCTTCACGAGATAGTCTGTAGGCTTCAGCTTGCCCAGTTTCTTCTTGTTTTCTATGATGTAATAGCAGAACATCATGCAAGTCTGGTTTCCGTTGATGATCACCCACTCTCCCTTGTCGTCGCGGCATACTATAGCGAGGCGGTCGGCATCAGGGTCGGTGGCCACCACGAGGTCGGCATTGAGCTTTGTTCCGAGTTTCATTCCGAGAGTCATGGCCTCGGAATTCTCCGGGTTTGGCGACACTACAGTGGGGAAGTTTCCGTCTACCACCATCTGCTCCGGCACGACGTTGATATTCTGGAATCCCCATGAGCGCAGGCAGAGAGGCACAATCACCCTACCCGTTCCGTGCATTGGCGAGTATACGATATTGAGGTCTTTCTGTCGGTTGATGACGTCCTGGTCTATCATTGCCGTGTGAACAGCCTGCATGTAGTCATAGTCCATTTCTCCGCCGATTATCTTGATGAGATCTTTGTTGGCTTCGGCCTTCACGTCTTCCATCTTCACCTTGTTCACCTCTTCGATGATTCCTGTGTCGTGTGGCGAGAGCACCTGTGCTCCGTCGCTCCAGTAAGCCTTGTATCCGTTGTACTCTTTAGGGTTGTGGGATGCTGTCACATTCACTCCTGCCTTAGCTCCGAGCTTTCTTATGGCGAAAGATATTTCCGGTGTCGGGCGCAGGCTTTCGAAGAGGTAAACCTTTATACCGTTGGCTGAGAATATTGCCGCCACGGTCTCGGCAAAGAGTCTGGAATTGTTTCTGCAGTCGTGGCCTACCACCACGCTCAGTCCCTCTTCGCCGGGGAATGCTTTCAGGATATAGTTTGCGAATCCCTGTGTCGCCATTCCTACAATATACTTGTTCATGCGGTTTGTTCCGGCTCCCATGATGCCTCTCAGTCCGCCTGTACCGAATTCCAGGTTCTGATAGAAAGCGTCAATCAGCGCCGATTTGTCTTCAGCGTCGAGCATAGCCTTGACTTCTGTGCGTGTTTCTTCGTCGAAAGCCGGAGAAAGCCACTGCTTGGCTCTCTCTTCACACAATGCGATGAGTTCTTTGCTATTTTCCATAATTGCTATTTTGTTTTAGATTATTGTTTTTAGACTGTCTGAAAGTTGCCGTCTCCGAAGAGTGGCGGTAAACATGCCCATTGCAAAGATAGTGTATTTTATCCAAGTAGAAAAACAATTATGCATGCATTATTCAAAAAAAATGCAAAAAGAAAGGGCGCCCCGCATTTCTGCGAAACACCCGGGATGCATCATAGTATATAAAGGTTAGTTTCGTTAAGGCAGCACAACGCTTGTCCTTGGGGCGTCGTCATACGATTCCCTGTTCCGTCATCGCCTTTGCCACCTTCAGGAAAACCAGCCGTTCGATGAGATTTGGCCTGTCGAACTCAGGACGCTTGTTATATGCTTGGTTACTGAAAAAAATCTCACTTATATATATGTAGTCATGTTTTTTTATAGTGCAAAGATACACTAAATATCCAAAACGCCAAACATTCTTCAAGTATTTCATGGCAATCAACGTGAAAACGTAAGTATATTTGACTGATTTGATAAATTAATTTACAAAGTGCCTTGACAACGTGCCATTTTTCAACAAACCGACGCTAAGAGAAACAGAATAAACTGATTTGACATACAAACAGACGGGGTAAACAAACTGGCGGGAATCAAGACATGAAAAACGCCAGAGAGAGAATAACCAGAGGGCAATGGATAGAAGAAGCCAAGAGACCACCGAAGAGCAGGGACCAGCAGACAACTGACAGAAGAAATAAACAAGCTGGGGGAGAGGACCAGCCAAAGGGGTATTTACGAAAAAAGGACGAGGGGCAAAATAAACGCCCTTCGTCCTTATAGCAAATATCAATTTTCCATGACAGACCTCCACTGTCGCTTGCGCCTGCATGGCACGTCTGTCAGAATCCTTTATCATTCTTACAGAATAGTCTTCACAGCCTCGAGCATACCCTTCTCCTGGATGAGGTCGAGGTCTTTCTTCACGAGCTCTGCAAGTCCTGGAACTGTCTTGTTCAGGTCCTCATGCCAGATGTAGTCGAATGCGAGCACGCCTTCAGCCACCTTCTGTGTGTCACCAGTAGCCCAGAGCTCCTGCAGCTTCTCGATTATCTTAGCGTCATCGTTTGGCTTGATTTCTGCTCCGTCTTCGCGCACTCCACCTTTATAATATGTGATGATGGCAGCCAGACCGAACACGAGTCCCTGTGGGAGTTCTCCCTTTCGTTCGAGGTAAACCTTCACTCCTGGCAGGTCGCGTGTCTCATACTTAGGGAATGAGTTAAGCATGATGCTTGTCACCTGGTGGTCAACGAATGGATTCTCAAAGCGCTCCAGCACGTCAGATGCGAACTGCTGCAGCTCGTCCATAGGCAGGTTTAGAGTCTGCATGAGTTCTTCAAACTGCACTTTGTGTATATACTTGCCGAGCACAGGATGCTCGCAAGCGTCGCGCACGATATTCACTCCGCTCAGATAAGTTACAGGGCTCAACACGGTGTGAGGGCCGTTGAGCAATGTCACCTTGCGCTCGTGGTATGGCTTCTCGTTGTCTGTGATGAGCACGTGGAGTCCAGCCTTGTCTGCCGGGAATTCTTCCTTCATCTGCTCCACGGTCATGTTCTCTGCCTTCTCGATTACCCAGAGGTGGAAGCTCTCAGCCTTCACCACGAGGTTGTCCTTGTAGCAAACCTTCTGCTGGATTTCGTTGATGGTGTCGCGTGGGAAACCAGGAACGATACGGTCTACGAGTGTTGCGCATACGAAGCAATGGTCGGTAAACCAAGCTTTGAATCCCTCGTAGTCTGCCCCCATGTCCTCTTTCCAGAGTTCGATATACTGGTAGATGCATTCCTTGAGATGGTGTCCGTTGAGGAAGATGAGCTCGCAAGGCATGAGAATCATTCCCTTTGATGGGTCTCCGTCGAAGAACTTATATCTGTGGAAGAGCAGCTGCACGAGCTTGCCTGGATATGAAGATGCAGGAGCGTCGGTGAATTTGCAGCTGTCGTCGAAGGCTATACCTGCCTCTGTGGTGTTCGAGATGATGAATCTCATCTCCGGCTGCTCAGCGAGAGCCATGAAAGCCTGGTTCTGTGAGTATGGGTTGAGGGCGCGACTGATCACGTCGATGCGCTCGAGTGTGTTTACCGGCTGTCCGTTTTCCTTTCCCTGAAGGTTCACGTGATAGAGGCAGTCCTGACCGTTGAGCCAGTCCACCATGCCGCCTGCCAATGGCTGAACCACTACTACAGAGCCGTTGAAGTCTGTCTTCTGGTTCATCTTCCATACGATCCAATCAACAAACGCACGGAGGAAGTTTCCTTCGCCGAACTGGATGATTTTCTCTGGCATTACACTTTTTGGTGCAGTCCTTTTGTTTAAAGCTTGCAATTTCTTCATGATTTGTATTTAGTTAATTGATTATTAGTTTCAGATTAATTGCCGGTTTCAGCTTTTCTTCTTTGAAATCCTTTGCAAATTTAATGTTTTTATAATTGAGCCGACATGGATTTGCAATCTTTTCGTCGAAAAAAATACGAAAAGGTTTGCGCAATCCATGCCGGTCGGCCTTGTCGTTACATGGCAAACACGTTGAAGCCTCCGTCTACCACGGCTACCGTGCCCGTGACGAACTTCGCCGCATCGCTCATCAGATAGTGTATCGTGCCGCAGAGCTCCTCGGGGTCGCCCATTCTTCCGAATGGAGTCTGATGTATCACGTCTCTGCCTCGCTGCGTGTATGTTCCGTCGGGATTGGTGAGCAGGTTGCGGTTCTGCTCCGTGATGAAGAATCCCGGGGCTATGGCGTTCACTCGTATTCCCTCTCCGAATTTCTTTGCGCATTCAGTTGCCATGAATTCGGTGAAGTTGCTGATGCCCGCCTTTGCAGCTGCATATCCGCAGACGCGTGTGATTGGTCTGAAGGCTGCCATCGACGAGAAGTTGATGATGGAGCCCTTTCCCTGCTTCACCATCGGCTCGAGGAACACCTGTGTAGGTATGACGGTTCCCGTGAGGTTCAGTTCCAGCACTTTCTGGAAGTCTTCCACCTCGAGGTCGAAGAAGTTTCCTTCTGGCGCTATCACGGCTCCTGCCATGTTTCCTCCTGCGGCATTGAGCAGCGTGTCGATCCTTCCGTATTTTTCGAGGATGTCCTTGCAGTTCTGCTTCACGGTCTGCTGACACATCACGTCGGTCTTCATGAATTCACAATGTCCTCCCTCTGCCGTGATGTCGGCAACGATTTCGGCTCCCACATTTTCCTTTCTGCCGAGGATTATCACTTTCGCGCCTTCTTTGGCGAGATATTTTGCTATGGTGCGTCCGAGCACTCCCGTGCCTCCTGTTATGACCACCACATAGTCTTTGATGTCAAATAGTTTGTTCATGCCTTTGTCGTATTTTATGCTCCTGGCGCCATTACGGCCGGTCTGGAGCTTGATTTGATATAATGATAAGAAATGTCTTAGTCTCCGCTGCTGCGGTTTACCACAATCCCGGCTGTCGGTATTCCTTTCCGAGCTCTCTGTCAACGGTTGCTATGATTCCCTGCACCTGTCCCATGGCGAACATCCGTCCCAGGAAGCTGTATCCGGCGTTGTAGCCCCGGTTTTCGTCGCCGAGCATTGTCATTCCGTGGTCCACTCTCATCGGCAGCTTCCCGATGTTCGGGTTGCCGGAGCGTCTTGTCTCCTCTTTCTCGAAGATGCGCGCCAGTTCTATCAGGTCTGCGCGGCCTCCCAGATGCGAGGCTTCGGTAAAGTCGCCGTTGTCGAACACGTGGCATGAACGCAGATGTACGAACCACGTGCGTGAACAGTATTTCCTTGCCAGTTCCACCACGTCGTTGTGTTGTCCTGCCGAGAGCGACCCTGCACAGAAGGTGAGCCCGTTGTGAGGATTGTCCACCGCTTCGAGAAACCACCTGATGTCCTCGTCAGAGGTCACGATTCTTGGCAGTCCGAGTATCGGGAATGGAGGGTCGTCGGGATGCACACACATATACATGTCATACTCCTCGCATGTTGGCATTATGGCATTGAGGAAGTATTTCATGTTCTCTCTGAGCTGCTCTTTGGTGATTCCCTTATACAGGTCGAGCAGCTGGCGGAAGAGCTCCACGGGATGTTCGTCGTCCTCCTTTATGTTTCCGCTCACGAAGCCCTGTGTCTTCACTATGATGTTCTCCACGAGCTTGTGGTTGTCTTCAGCGGTCATGGTCTGCTTCATCTTCTCCACCTCTGCCGCCACGTCCTGCCAGTCCTTCTCTGCCCCCTGGCGTTTCAGTATGCAGATGTCGAAGTAAGCAAATTCCGCCCTTGAGAAGAAGAGGTTCGTGGTGCCGTTAGGGTTGGGGTGGCTGAGGTCGGTCCTCGCCCAGTCGAGCACGGGCATGAAGTTGTAGCAGATAGTATGTATGCCCTCGAGCGAGAGGTTCTTCAGGCTCTCCTTGTAGTTTTCTATCAGCCGGTCGCGGTCATCTCCCGCATACTTTATGCTTTCCGACACAGGCAGGCTTTCCACCACCGACCACCTCATGCCGTAGCTTTCGATATATTCCCTGAGGTCTCTGATTTTCTCTCTTGTCCACACCTCTCCGTTTGGCACGTCATGAAGCGCGGTGACGATTCCTTCCACTCCTATCTGCCTGAGCATGTCGAGTGTTATCTTGTCGTTCTTGCCGAACCATCTCCAAGTTCTTTCCATTTTTTGATTATGTTTTAAATTTGCTGAATAGCTATTTTAATATTGGTCAAATAGCGTTTGTGTAAACCATGCCTGACATGGCTGATTATGCATTGCAAAGATAGTGCTTTATTTTCCAACTCCGCCCCGCGAGCCGTTAATAATAGTAAAAATAATGTATAAACTTTGTTCTCTCGAAAAGAAAAGATACCTTTGCATTACAAAACAATAATTCATTTGACAATAAAAACATTTAAAGAGATGAAAAAGCTATTGTTCACAACGATAATGTTGTTTGCGCTTGTCGCCACCGCCTTTGCCCAGAGCGACGCCAGAATAAGTTTTGATGCCACCACCTTCAACTTCGGCACGTTTCCCGAGTCAAAGCTGCAGACCCACGTGTTCACGTTCAAGAACACGGGCACGGCTCCACTCATCGTGAACCAGGCCGTGGCAAGCTGCGGATGCACCGTCGCCACATACACCAAGAAGCCCGTAGCTCCGGGCGAGAAAGGCGAAGTGAAGGTGACCTACAACGGCAAGGGCAAGTTTGAGGGCCACTTCAAGAAGAGCATCACCGTGAGGACAAACGGCACTCCGGAGCTGGTGCGCCTCTACATCGAGGGCAACATGACCACCGACGGAGCGAAATAACCCCCGCCGAAAGAGCAAACGCAAGCATACGATTACTTTTTTATGAATATCAGACACATCATTCTCCTTCTCTTCCTCGCCACCTGTGTGGGAGCTTCTGCCCAACACCCCTTCAAGACGAGAAAGAGCAAGGCGAAAGACACCCTTATCGTGAAGACCTACGCCGACTCGCTGCTATCGGCCAGGGAGAGGATATATGCCGCCCCCGACAGCTGCACAGAAGCCGACGGACGTCTCTTCCGCCTCTTCTCCCCCACAACATTCTATCATTCCGTGGCGGGCGACTATCTCGGCAGCACCCCCGTTGACGACCGCGAGATGGCTATCGACATGGCGCTGATGAACGTCTACCTTAACAAGCCCCGGTTGGTCACAAAGAGTGAACGCTCGCTCAGGCGCATGGGCGAGATACACGAGGAGATGAAGACTCCAATAAGAAAAAAGGAGATGCTCGTGAGCAGAGCCGACGACGACGTGATAGACAACGCCGGATTAGACCTTCCGCTGGAGATAATCGTGAAGAAACCGAACTTCTGGAAGTATCAGGGCGAATACTACCTGCAGATGCTCCAGAACTACGTGTCGTCAAACTGGTATAAGGGCGGCGAGAGCAACTACTCCATGGTGGCAAGCGCAATAATGCAGGCCAACTACAACAACAAGCAGAAAGTGAAGTTTGACAACAAGCTGGAGATGAAACTGGGCTTCCAGACATCGCGCGGCGACACTCTCCACAGCTTCAAGACCTCGGAAGACCTCATACGCTACACCGGACGACTCGGATTGCAGGCATCCAAGAAATGGTATTACTCACTGCAGCTCATCGCCTACACACAGTTCGCACGCGGATTCAAGAGCAACGACGCCACGGTATATTCCGACATCCTCTCGCCTCTCAACGTCAACGTGTCTGTCGGTATGGACTACAACGTGGTGTGGCTCAACAAACGCCTCACCGGAACCATACAGATGGCTCCGCTGGCATACAACTTCCGCTACGTGGGACGCAAGGCGCTCGCCACACGCTACGGACTGAAAGAGGGCGACCACACGCTCAACGACTTCGGTTCGGAATGCACGATAGACCTCACATGGGCTTTCGCGCCGAACGTCAAGTGGAAGACCCGCCTCTACGGCTACACCACCTACAAGCGAGCCGAACTGGAATGGGAAAACACGCTGATGTTCCAGTTCAACAAATACATATCCTCAAACGTCTTCGTCTATCCCCGTTTCGACGACGGCGCCAAGCGCGACAAAGACCACGGATACTGGCAGCTGAAAGAATATGCATCAATAGGATTCACGTATTCGTTCTGACAAAACGGGCTTGTGAGAGAAGAGGTTACACCCATCTAACAAGTTCCGGATACAACGGCACAGAAAGAGAAGACCCAATCGAGTAGGAGGTAAACACTTATCATAGGTGTTTATCTCCTACTCTCGTGTTTACCGGCCTTTCACACCACCGCACATGCGGTTCCGCATACGGCGGTTCCTATTTAGGGGTACAATTTTCAACCCGGAAGATTATCCGGAACACAGAGCTACGACAACTGCATGAAAGGAAACAAGGGAGGAATCACTATCGCAACTTTCTTCCAGATGGCAAGAGATCTGGCTAATGTGGACCTCAAGGAGATGGCAAGGGAAAGAGGGAAAAGAGAG
>NZ_FR892559.1:0-4989 GCF_000436015.1 Prevotella sp. CAG:592
AAAACCAGATGGTCTGACAGTTTTTTGGAAATTCTCTGTCATACAGTAAATCAGCGTTATTTCTTCCATAGCTTCGTCATGTCTTCGAGAGTCTTGCCTTTAGTTTCAGGAACCAGTTTCCAGACGAATAGTGCGGCAAGCACACAGATGACGCCATACATCACATAGGTGAACCAATGTCCGAAGTCGTCGCCTTCGGTGAGATGCATGTTGAATAGCGGTACGAAGGTGGAACTCACGATGAAATTGAATATCCACTGGAAGGCTACTGCAATGGCAACCGCTGCACCACGGATGGTGTTTGGGAAGAGCTCGGCGATGAGAACCCAGGCGATAGGGCCCCACGAGAACATGAAGCTCGCACTGTATACCATGATGCTCAGCATCGTCACCGTGCCAAGACTCGGGTTGCCGAAGGTGAGTGCCACGCCGAGCGCACCTATTGCCATGCCGATAGAACCCCAGATGAGCAGAGGCTTGCGTCCGAGTTTCTCTACCGTGAACACTGCAACGAGCGTGAACGATATGTTTACGATACCCATGATAACGGTCTGCACCATAGGGTCTTTCATTCCCATGTCTTCATAGATGCGGGGAGCGTAATAGAGCACGGCGTTGATACCCACTGCCTGTTGGAATACCGAGAGCATCACTCCCACGAAGATGCAGAGGAAACCATAGGTCATCAGAGGTTCCGTCCTCACGGTAATAGTCTCCTTTATATCTCTGATTATCTCCTTCGCCTTGTTCGAACCGTTGATGCGGGCGAGGATACCCTCAGCTTTCTTGTCCTGTCCTATCATCACGAGATAGCGAGGGGTTTCGGGCACGAAACATATCAGCAGAGTGAAGAGTGCTGCCGGCACGCATTCGCTGCCGAACATATACCTCCATCCCGTTTCCACCGTCCATTGGCAGTCAGCCCAGTTGGCTATCTTGCCTACAGCATCGTATATAGGGTTGGCGTGAGAACCGAGGATGATGAAGTTGACGAAATACACCACGAGCTGTCCGAAGATGATCGCAAACTGGTTCCAGCTGACGAGCATTCCGCGGATATTGCTCGGTGCCACCTCGCCGATATACATCGGACAGATGGCAGACGCCATTCCTACACCGAAGCCGCCAAGCACACGGTAGGCATTGAACACATATAGCAACTCCAGGCTTGCCCTGCCCTGTGGCATGATATACGATTCGGGTTCCATCGAACCCCATGCCGACAGGAAAAAGCAGATGCCGGCGAATATCAGCGAACGCTTGCGGCCGAAGCGGCTTGCGAAGAATCCGGATACGGCGCTGCCGAAGATGCAGCCGATGAGAGCACTCGAACTGGTGAAGCCGTGCATGAAGTCGGAGTACTGAAAGTCGGCAGCCCCTTTGAAGAACGCCTGTAGTCCCTTCTCTGCACCCGAAATCACAGCCGTGTCGTAGCCGAAGAGCAGTCCGCCCAACACCGCCACCATGACGATAGAGATTAGATATGACCTGCTGCCGTTTTCCTGCCAGGCCACATTCTGTTGTGTCTGTTTCATTTTGTTTTTTGTTTTACGTAGGTTAGTTCGTTATTATGAGGCAAAGGTAATGTTTATTGTCCGAAAAACATAATGTATTGAGCAGAATAATTATGAAAAACGTTTCCGTAGCATCGATAATCCACTTGTTTTGGCATTTTTTACACCATAAAACAAACTGTCATGTTCCTTTTTGCCGATGTTTTAAAAATAAGTCGATAATTTTGCGTAAATTTGCATCCACGGAAAAGCCGACGTTTCCATACACGGTGGTGTGGTAGCGCAGACAGGCTTTCCGTTATATAGGCAAGATGAAATTCAGAGACGTTATAGGACAGGAAGAAGCCAAGCGGCAGCTGCTGCAGCTCGTCGCCGAAGGCCGTGTGCCCCATGCCATGCTATTCTGTGGCCCGTTGGGATGCGGCAAGATGGCGCTTGCCATGGCTTTTGCCTCATTCCTGCTCGGAGAGCGTGACGACGATGATGCCGACCAGCATGCCGCCGCAGCAGCCATGCCGCCGCTAACCGCCGACAAGCGCCGCAGCGCAGAGGCGATGCTTGCCAAATGGGGACATCCCGACCTGTTCTTCTCATATCCCGTGATAAAACCTGCCGGCACTTCGTCAGAACACAAGATGGAAAGTGATGATTTTGCCCGGCAATGGAACGAGATGATATGCAAGTCGCCGTATTTCTCAATGGCCAACTGGCTCACTGCCATGGGTGCCGCCAACCAACAGCCGATTATCGGAGTGGGAGAGAGCAATGCGCTCGTACGTAAACTCAGCATGAAGTCGAGTCAGGGCGGATACAAGGTGTGCATAATATGGTTGCCGGAGAGGATGAACGGTGAATGCGCCAACAGTATGCTGAAGCTGATAGAGGAGCCGCCACACCAGACCGTGTTCATAATGGTTTGTGAGGAACCGGAGAAACTCCTTGAAACTATCCGCAGCCGTACTCAGCGGTTCGACTTCAAGCGCATAGACACTCCGTCGATGGAGCAGACGCTCATAGACAAACGATATGTGGCGCCCGATATGGCCCACCGCATAGCGAGAGTGGCAAACGGCAACTGGCTTGCCGCAGAGGCAGAACTTGATGCAGGCAACGAGAACAGACTCTTTCTCGACATGTTCATAATGCTCATGCGACTGGCATATATGCGCAAGATAAAAGACCTGAAGAAATGGAGCGAAGCGGTGGCGGGATACGGAAGAGAACGACAGAAGAGTATGCTCGCATATTTCGGAAGACTCATAAGAGAGAATTTCATGTATAACTTCCATAAACCCGAACTCAACTACATGACTGCCGAAGAGGAGAACTTCTCGAAGAATTTCGCCCGTTTCATCAACGAGGCGAATGTGGTGGAGCTGTCGGAACTCTACGAGCGTGGAATACGCGACATAGGACAGAACGCAAATGCCAAGATCGTGTTCTTCGACATCGCGCTGAAGACAATCGTGCTGCTCATACAGAAATGACATTCCGGATGGGAAGCACGGACAATATATATACACACACAATATTTTATTAATAAAGAAAAGAGAATTACGATATGGACTTCAAGAATATGAAATTCACCGTTGGCGACGGTTGTTCTCGCGGACTCTGCCGAAGAGGCTGCGGAAGGCAGGACCGCCAGCTGAATACATACGACTGGCTCGCTGATGTGCCGGGAAATGCCGAGAGCACAGACCTTGTTGAGGTGCAGTTCAAGAACACCCGAAAGGGATATTACCATAATGTCAATGCCCTCGATCTGAAGAAGGGCGATGTGGTGGCTGTGGAGGCAAGTCCGGGTCATGATATCGGAGTGGTTACGCTCACGGGAAAGCTCGTGAAACTGCAGGTCAAGAAGGCGAACCTCAAGTCTATGGACGACATCAAGCGCATATATCGCATAGCGAAACCAGTGGATATCGACAAATGGCGCGAGGCGAAGAGCCGCGAACACGGCACCATGATTCAGAGCCGACAGATAGCCAAAGACCTCAACCTGCAGATGAAAATCGGTGATGTGGAGTATCAGGGCGACGGCAACAAGGCGATTTTCTATTATATCGCCGATGAGCGAGTGGACTTCCGCCAGCTTATCAAGGTGCTTGCCGAGACTTTCCATGTGCGTATCGAGATGAAACAGATCGGAGCCAGACAGGAAGCAGGACGCATCGGCGGAACAGGACCTTGCGGCAGAGAACTGTGTTGCGCCACATGGATGAAGAACTTCGTGTCGGTGAGCACAGGAGCAGCCCGATATCAGGACATCTTGCTCAATCCGCAGAAGCTCGCAGGAATGTGTGCCAAACTGAAATGCTGTCTCAACTATGAGGTGGACAGCTACATAGAGGCAGGCCGCAAATTGCCGAGCCGCGAAGTGGTGCTGCAGACTATGGATGGCGACCACTTCCTCTTCAAGACAGATATCCTGGCAGGTCTTGTGACATATTCCACCGACAAGCGCCTCGCAGCAAACCTCGTGACAATCACCGCTCAGCGCGCACTCGAGATTGTGGAGATGAACAGGCGTGGAGAAAAGCCTGACTCGCTCAGCGACAGCGATGAGCCTATGACGGAGAACCATCAGGTGGACCTTCTGGCAGGCGAGAGTCTCACGAGATTTGACAAGGCAAAGAAAAAGAAGAAACAGAAGTCGCGTGGCAACAAAGCTCAGGACAACAAGGATGCTAAGGCTGCAAACGCCAACAACCAACAGCCTGCAAACAACCAGCAAGGAGGCAACCAGCAGGCTTCAGCCGAGAACAGGAAGCAGCGCCGGGCAGAAGGCAAGCAGCAACGTCAGGAGGACAAGCCACAGCAGCTACGCCAGGAGGGCAAGCCGCAACAACGCCAAGAGGGTAAACAACAGCAGCGCCCTGATAACAAGCCACAGCGTGACGCCAAACCTCAGCGCCCTGATGCCAATGGCGACCAGCAGAAACCGCAGGACGACCGTCAGAGGCAGCGCGGACCTAAGCAGCAGAGGAATGGTGGAAACGGAAACGGCGGACAGCGTCGTCGTCAGGGAAAACCTAACACTCCCCAACAGCCGAAGCAGGAGAAAGCCAATGACGGCGGCAACCAGTAAAAATAACGACAACGCAGATATGCACTTCAGACACACCATATTATATATAATGACATTCGCCGCAGTAATAGTGGCGAATGTCTTTGCATCATGCACCACCGACACCGTGTATGACACCTACGACCATACGCCGCTATCAGGCTGGGAGAAGAACGACACCCTGTCTTTCGACGTTCCCAAGATGAAGCAGGCTGGTGTATACTCTCAGTCTCTGGGCGTCAGGATGACGGAGATATTCCCGTTCACGAGCGTCAGTCTGATAGTGCAGCAGACGGTATATCCTTCCGGCAAGGTGGTTACCGACACCATCAAGTGTCCTATCACCGACAGCAGAGGAAATTTTCTCGGGGATGGTGTCAGTGCATACCAATACTCTTTCCCCAT
>NZ_FR892559.1:5004-5241 GCF_000436015.1 Prevotella sp. CAG:592
CTCTTTCCCCATCCGTGAGATATCTCTCAACAAAGGCGACTCGCTGCATATCTGTGTGCGCCACAACATGAAGAGGGAGATACTTCCCGGTGTGTCAGACATCGGCGTGAAGATAGTGAAGAGATGATGGAGAATCTGATATGGAATTTCAGGATAAACAAAATCCTCTCTTCTAAAAAAATCCAATTAAGCCCTAATGAACGTTTAGGGTTAAAACATAATGACCGATTCTGGTTA
>NZ_FR892560.1:0-6156 GCF_000436015.1 Prevotella sp. CAG:592
CATTAGAAAATGACAAGAAACTTTTTCTAATGACCGATTTGGGTTTATTTGAGTCACAATCCCCCCAACTCAAAACAAAGGCGCATCCGGAACATTACCGGATGCGCCTTT
The DNA here is from genome assembly GCF_000436015.1 of Prevotella sp. CAG:592. Taxonomy (NCBI): domain Bacteria; kingdom Pseudomonadati; phylum Bacteroidota; class Bacteroidia; order Bacteroidales; family Prevotellaceae; genus Prevotella; species Prevotella sp. CAG:592. The sequence goes on from NZ_FR892560.1 coordinate 112, forward strand.
TGGGGGATATTGTGTTGTCTGTCTTGTTAGTGGATGTTGTCCTCGATGAGGTTCTCGCCTGTCATGTCGGCAGGCTGCTCCAGACCCATGATGTGGAGGATAGAAGGAGCCACATCGGCAAGACGGCCGTCCTTGACAGTAGCCGAATTGTTGTCTGTAACGTAGATGAACGGAACTGGGTTCAGAGAGTGAGCCGTGTTAGGAGTGCCGTCAGCGTTGATGGCATTGTCAGCATTGCCGTGGTCGGCGATGATGATAGCCTCGTAGTCGTTGGCCTTGGCAGCCTCGATAACGTCTTTCACGCAGTTGTCCACAGCATGAACAGCCTTTGCGATGGCATTGTAGACACCGGTGTGTCCCACCATGTCGCCGTTGGCGAAGTTCACCACGATGAAGTCATACTCCTGAGTGTTGATGGCACCCACCAGCTTGTCCTTCACCTCGTATGCGCTCATCTCAGGCTTCAGGTCGTATGTGGCAACCTTCGGCGAAGGCACGAGGATACGGTCCTCGCCCTCAAATGGAGTCTCGCGGCCGCCGTTGAAGAAGAATGTCACGTGAGCGTATTTCTCAGTCTCGGCAGTGTGCAGCTGCTTCTTGCCCTGCTTGCTGAGATACTCACCGAGAGTGTCCTGCACGTTCTCTTTCGGGAAGAGGATGTGTACGCCCTTGAACGAAGCGTCGTAAGGAGTCATGCAGTAATACTGCAGGTCCTTGATAGTATGCATTCCCTCCTCAGGCATATCCTGCTGTGTGAGCACCTGGGTAAGCTCCTTGGCGCGGTCGTTGCGGTAGTTGATGAATATCACCACGTCGCCCTCCTGTATCGTTCCGTTCACGTTGGCGTTTGAGATAGGCTTCACAAACTCGTCGGTCACGTCGGCAGCATAGCTCTCCTCCATAGCCTTCACCATGTCGGTAGCCTTTGTTCCCTTGCCCTCTACGAGCAGGTCGTAAGCCTCCTTCACGCGGTTCCAGCGCTTGTCGCGGTCCATGGCATAGAAACGTCCCACGATGCTTGCGATGTGGGCGTCGTTCTTCTCGCAGTGGTCAGTCAGCTCCTTGATGAATCCCACACCGCTCTTAGGGTCGGTGTCGCGTCCGTCCATGAAGCAGTGTACGAAGGTGTTCTTCAGTCCGTACTCCTTTGAGATTTCCACGAATTTGAACAGGTGGTCGAGAGAAGAGTGCACACCTCCGGTGGAAGTCAGTCCCATGAGGTGTAGGCGCTTGCCTGTCTTCTGTGCGTAAGAGAATGCGCTCACCACCTCAGGGTTCTTCAGAATAGAACCGTCGGCGCAGGCGCGGTTGATTTTCACGAGGTCCTGATATACGATGCGGCCCGCTCCGATGTTGAGGTGACCCACCTCAGAGTTGCCCATCTGTCCGTCAGGCAGACCCACGTCCTCACCACAAGCCATGAGCTGTGAATGGGCGCTTACTGCCGTAAGATAATCGAGATAAGGAGTAGGAGTGTTGTTGATCACGTCTCCCTTTCCATGTTTGCCGATACCCCATCCGTCGAGTATCATCAATAAAGCTTTCTTTGCCATGATAATTTTTATGTGTTATATTAAATGGTTGACAGTTGATGAGTTTGACGGGTTGACCGGAAGGCTTGTCCCTGTCATCACCCCGTATAACGGGTATAACAGAATGCATGTCTTGTAGACATCCCGTTTCTTTTGAGTGCAAAATTACAATATCTGTTTATATTATACAAGAAGAAAACTGCTAAATAGCTTTAACTGCCTAATGTCTTGACATATACCTATCCCCATTGTCAATCGTAGTTGGCAAAACTCCTTGAAGGCTTGTCCGTTCTCTGTTTTGACGTTTTTCTCCTTGCACAGCCCCGGCTTCTGTCCTGTTCACCATCTTTCCTTCTTTCCGGTCCGTCAGTCTTCTTTCCGGTTCGTCAGTCCGTCCTTCTTTTCTTCTCCATTCCTTCCGTCTAAATCAGCTCAAAGTCAAATAATTAGTAAGAAAATCGCTGAAAAGTAGGAGGGTAATTAAAAAAACAGTAAATTTGTACCCAAACATTACCTTTTTTTTAGTATGAAGAAGATATACACACTATGCGCACTGGCATTTGCCGCTCTCACGGCATTTGCTTCTCCCGCAAGACCGGGACAATGGAAAACGGTACGTCTCGCTGACGGTACCGAAGTTAGAGTAGAGCTTAAGGGCGACGAATGGGGAAGCTATTGGCAGGCAGCCGATGGCAAGACATACGTGGAAGACGGTGAGACCGGTATTTTCAAACCGGTTGACGTGGCTCGCATGCTGAAGGCAACAGAGCCGATGAGACTTCAGAGAGCACAAGACCGTGCCGTCCGTCTGAAGAAACTCTACAACCAGAACCAGCTCCAGGCCAGCACTTCTCACAAGAAGGCAATCACCGGAGGCAAGAAGAAGGGACTCATCATCCTCGTCAACTATCCTGACGGAAAGTCAGCACAGTTCCAGCCGGAGCACACCAGAGAACTCCTCCAGGAAGTTGCCAACGGCAAGAACTACACCAACAAGGAATTAGGCTTCACTGGTAGCGTTGCAGATTATTTCCGCTCTCAGAGTCTCGGCAAGCTCGATATCGAGTTCGATGTTGTAGGTCCATACATGCTTGCCCACAAGCGTTGGTATTACGGCACCAACCAGGGTTATTCCCACGACACCAAGCCAGGAGAGATGATCGCTGAGGCAGTATTGGCAGCAGATGCAGATGTAAATTATGCCGACTACGACTGGGACGGCGACGGAGAAGTTGACCAGGTGTTCGTGCTCTATGCCGGACTCGGTGAGCACGATGGCGGATCAGCATCAACAATATGGCCACATGAGTCTAAGCTCAGCGCTTCAGACTACAAGAAGGCCATCAACCTCGACGGTGTGAAGATCGATACCTACGCCTGCAGTAGCGAGTTGCAGAGAGGCAGTACCATCTGCGGTATCGGTACCATCTGCCACGAGTTCTCACACTGCCTCGGATTCCCTGATACCTACGACCCAACCAAGACACGTTTCGGAATGGGCACTTGGGACCTCATGGACGTTGGTTCTTACATCGACAACGGTTTCACACCTTCTTGCTACACAGGTCTGGAGCGTATGATTGCCGGATGGCAGAACGCCAAGGTGTTGGCAAACGACACCATTGTAAACAATATGGGCCCTATCTCAGAGGGAGGCGAGTTCTTCATCGTTTATAACGAAGGCTACAAGAATGAGTTCTATATCCTCGAAAACCATCAGAACGTAGGTTGGGACGCAAAGCGCAAGGGTACAGGTCTGCTCGTGAACTATGTAGACTACGATGAGAGAGTGTGGACCGGAATGGCTCCTAACGCCAACGGCGACTATGCGAGATACACCATCATCTGTGCCGACGGTTACAACTATGACCAGTATCCAGACAACAACTGCTTCCCATACGGCAGCGTGAACAGTCTGACAGACAATTCTGAGCCTGCCGCTACACTCAACCACGCCAACGTGAACGGCAAGAAACTCATGGGCAAGCCTATCACCGATATCCACAGAAATGCCGACGGCACAATGGGATTCACCTTCAAGCGTGAGGTGGAGCTGAGCAACACTCCGAATCCATGGGACAACCTGGTTGTTGACGGCATCGCTGAGGTCAACGCTGCTACACAGGCTAAGGCAGACAACCGCATCTATACACTCGACGGCCGTTTCCTCGGCACCGACATGAAGGCGCTCAAGAGCGGTATGTATATCGTGAATGGAAAGAAAATCCTAAAATAACAGAAAATGAAAAGAATCCTATTATCCATATCCGCGGTTCTCGCTGCCATCGCCATCCAGGCAATGCCGGTGAAGCCGGGAATATGTCGCAACATCACTCTCGCCGACGGCACAGTAGTCAAAGCTGAGCTCGTGGGCGACGAGCATCTCACATATTGGCGCACTGCCGACGGTGCCTGCTACAGACAGACACCGTCAGCTGGCGTGTTCTCTAAGGTGGAGCTTTCCGCTCTGCAGAGTGAATACGACGCAGTGGTGGCGCAGAAGGCAGCCCGTGAGAAAGCCATCCTGGAGTCGGCACGCACATCAATGCCGGTGAAAAAGGTAGAGGGAAGCAAATTCCAGGGCAAGAAGAAATGTCTTGTCATCCTTGCCAACTTCGCCGACACCAAGTTCAAGCCGGAGCATACGCTCGACCTCTACAAGCAGATCATCAACGGAGAGAACTACTCCGACGAGACGCTCGGATTCAAGGGTAGCGTGCGTGACTACTTCAAGGCTCAGAGTGGCGGACAGTTCGAGATCGACTTCGACGTGGTAGGTCCGGTAGACCTGCCGAAGGGATATGCCGGATATGGCAAGAACGACGCCTCGGGCAGAGACCAGGCGGCACTCGTATATCCTATGGTGGAGGATGCTGTGAACCTCGCCAAGGACCAGGTGACAGACTGGAAGCAGTATGACTGGGACGGCGACGGCCTCGTTGAAGAGGTGTTCGTCCTCTATGCCGGACACGGACAGGCAACATATCCTCAGGATCCGGACCTCGTATGGCCTCACAAGTCTGCCATCGACCCTATGACCGTTGCCGACGGAGTGAAGGTCAGCGTCTACGCCTGCAGCTGCGAGCTGGGCGCCACAGAGGCAATCGACGGTATCGGTGCCTTCTGCCATGAGTTCTCACACTGTATGGGACTCAAAGACCACTACGACATCAACGGTAGGGGATATGGAACAGGATTCTGGGACATCATGTGTTTCGGATGCTACAACGGCAACACATTCCTCCCTGCTGAATACAACAGCTATGAGAAGATGTTCTGTGGATGGAAGGAGCCTATAGTGCTCAACGCCGAACCGCAGAAGATCGAAGGCATGAAGGCTCTCGCTGCCGGTGGCGATACATACATCTTCTATAACGACGGAAACGAGAACGAGTATTATATGCTCGAAAACCGTCAGAAGACCGGTTGGGACGCCGCACTGCCAGGCGAGGGACTCATCGTGCTCCACGTGGACTACAGCAAGGGCGCCTGGGAAGACAATCAGGTGAACTACAACGCTGCCCGTCAGCGCATGACTGTGATTCCTGCCGACAACACCCTCGGTTCTACCGATGAGGACAAGGCTGGCGACGCATGGCCTTATCAGGGCAACAACAGTCTGACGAACTATTCCCGTCCGGCTTGCACCGTGTACAACGCCAATACCGACGGCACGGGCTACATGAACAAATATCTGCTCAACATCACACAGAACGCCGACGGCACAATCTCGTTTGAGTATACCACAAAGAGCGCCACAAAGCAGGACAAGCCGGAGGGAGCATTGCTCTATGAAACATTCGACAACTGCAGCGGCATCGGCGGTAATGACGGCATCTGGGATGGCGACAACGTGGGATTGGCAGACTTCTTCCCTGACAATGACGGATGGTCGGGCACTCCGAAGACCGGTGCCAACAAGTGTGCGCTCCTCGGTAACGCTACACGTAAGGCAAACGCCGTCACACCATCGTTCAAAATCTCTGAACCGGTAGTGATTTCGTTCCTCGCAGCCCCATACACAGGCAGCTCAGACAACAAGCTGATTCTGGCTGCAAACTATGGTTGCGACGCCGTGCTTGATGTCACAGAGTTCGCTCTCGTTCCTGGTCAGTGGACAGAGGTAAAGGCTAATGTCACCGGTTCTGGTGATGCCGCTATCCGCTTCAAGACCAACGACAAGGGCGTGTTCATCGACAATGTGTGCGTAATTCCTGTGAGCCTTGCCGGTATCAGTTCTGCCACTGCCGACCAGTCGCCAAAGAACGGCGAGATATACTCTATCGACGGTCGCTACATGGGTAAGTCAGTCAGCGATCTTCGCCCTGGCATCTATGTGATGAACGGTAAGAAGCTCGTGAAGTAACATTCAGAAACATTCCATTCAGACCTCGTGTCTGCACATAAAACAAGGATTGGATAATTGGAGAAGCTGAGACTCTCCGGTTGTCCAATCCTTTTATTATTTGGTGTTGGTCAATATGATTAAACCCAAATCGGTCATTAGGGCTTG
>NZ_FR892561.1:0-813 GCF_000436015.1 Prevotella sp. CAG:592
GGTTAGGATGGGTTTGAGGCTAGGTGGGAACTGAAGACCATATTCTGAGTAACTTTATGTTTTCGCAGAACGTGTGTTTTTTATGTTTTCGCAGAACGTGTGTTTGTTATGTTTTCGCAGGATGTGTGTTTATCCTGGTTTTTGTCTAAAAAGCATTGACTAAGGAAAAAGAAAGAGCCCCAACACTTGCAAATCCTGCTAAATCCAAAACCAAAATCCAAGAATCATTAACGAAATATAATCAAAAAATGGAACCGTGAAAAAACCAATCCGTGTTTCATTTTTTTTTGATTTGTGTCCCTACCGCAGACCATGGACACAACGCCAACACGTAATGACAATATCAGTGATAATAACAATCTGTCATAAACACACACACCCCATCTAATGCCCGATTCGTGATACACTTTTGGGCACAGACAGGAAATGAAATCTGCCCACTTGGGGCAAAGTGCTTGCCCATGTTGGGTAACGTGCTTGCCCCATGTGGGCAACGTGCTTGCCCCAAATATGACCAAAAGTATCATTTAACCCAAATCGGTCATTAGGGTTGCTTGTATCAGTTAATGACACGCTCGTAAACGAGATTCAAATCACGCCATCAGAACAGACACTTTACGGTTTATGAGGACTCGCTTTTCGAAAGGTCATGTCCGATTGCTGGGGTATTGCCTCTATGGAGTTTTACCGTACTACATTACTCAGCAATGCAATTCCAGACAAATTGCCAAGATGAATAGAATTTTTATCCTACCTATTTGCCAGTTTTGTAATTTTGTATTATTTTTGCAAATAGCATACATCTTGTATCCA
>NZ_FR892562.1:0-1595 GCF_000436015.1 Prevotella sp. CAG:592
ACGGGGGGAGGCCAGGTGGGGGCTGATGCCATAGGACAAGAGAATTCTTCAGGAAAAGGAAGTGCTTCAGTGCTTCCTTTTTGGTATGTCATGTTGTATTGCAAAATAGTAATGTGTCTACTCATTTATTAGCAGCAAAACGAAAAACATAATTGACTCGTGCGAAAAAATGTGTGACCGTGATGATTATTCGTGCGAAAAAATGTATCTTTGTAGCAAATACTCGTGCAAATAAATGTAGATATGAAGAGAAAAATCTTATCAAAGCTCATTGAATGGAAAAACAAGAAAAACCGTAAACCATTGATTGTCAACGGAGCAAGACAAGTGGGCAAAACATATATCTTAAAAGAGTTCGGTTCACATTACTACGAGAAAATGGCGTATGTCAATTGTGACAAGAACAAAACGCTGGACAAGATATTTTCTCAGGACTATAACATCAGCAGAATATTGCTCTCTCTTTCAGCCATTCTGCATGTGAATATTGAACCGGAGAACACTCTTATCATTTTCGACGAGATACAAGAGAATCCGACGGTTCTAAATTCTTTGAAATATTTTTGTGAGGATGCATCCCAATATCATGTAGCTGTGGCTGGTTCGCTACTCGGAATTTCGCTTCACCGTGACACATCGTTCCCAGTAGGTAAGGTTGACATGATAAAGATGTATCCTATGACTTTCGATGAGTTTCTCATGGCTATAGACGAACAGCCTTTGGTGGATGTTCTAGCCTCAAAGGATTTCTCCATTATCGATTCTTTGTCGGTTCGTTTGATTGATTGTCTGCGTCAGTATTATTATGTAGGAGGGATGCCGGCTGCTGTGGCAGAATTTGCCTTGACAAAGAATCTTGAGGAAGTGCGTAACATCCAGAAGCAAATTCTGTTCGATTACCGTAGAGACTTCTCCAAGCATGCACCAATTCAAGAAGTGCCCCGCATCAATATGGTATGGGACTCCATACCTGCGCAACTCGCCAAGGAGAACAAAAAATTCATATTTGGAGTTTTAAAGAAAGGGGCAAGAGCCTCTGAGTTCGAAATAGCCATACAGTGGCTCTTGGATGCGGGGCTAATATATCAAATCAACAGAATTACTACACCTTCGATTCCTTTGAAGTTTTATGAGGAAATGTCCGTATTCAAGCTATTTGTACTTGACATAGGATTAATGGGGGCAATGTCAGACGCTCCTGCTGAAAGTATCATTGTGGCTGACACCCTGTTCAAGGAATACAAAGGTGCATTTACCGAACTGTTTGTATTGACACAGTTGATGACAGAGGACTTGTCTATATATTATTATAGCAGCAATGATTCGAGGGTTGAAATCGATTTTGTGGTACAAAAAGGTGCTGTTGTTGTTCCGATTGAAGTTAAGGCTGAAGTGAACGTGCATGCCAAATCCTTGAGAACATTCATAGGCAAACACCCTGAACTAAAAGGTCTGCGCCTTTCCATGATGCCATACCAGAATCAGGAATGGATGGAGAACAGACCTCTGTATGCAGTCGGCAATTGGGTATAGATATATAGTGGGTACCGCGAATTACCCCACCACTTAGCCTCCCCCGAAGGATAACCCATCCT
>NZ_FR892563.1:0-7976 GCF_000436015.1 Prevotella sp. CAG:592
TGCTCTACCAACTGAGCTATGGCACCATTGTCTTAATAAAAATCGCAACCATTTCTCGATTGCGGGTGCAAAGGTACGCTTTTTTTTCGTACTTCCAAAATTTTATCCCGAAAAATTTCGCTATTATCAAAAAATGCACTACCTTTGCATCACTTTAATAAACGGGATTTAGCGCAGTTGGTAGCGCACGTCGTTCGGGACGACGGGGTCGCTGGTTCGAGTCCAGTAATCCCGACAATACAAGGGTTAGGATATTGCATGGCAATATTTTAGCCCTTGTTACTTTATTATATTATTGTAGCTGAAGAAGAAGTAATCCAAAACACACCAATCCACATGAAGAAAATCAAGATTTGTGAACTTCATAAAAGCGCCGCACGAGACGTAAGGACATAAAAAAAGGAGTACCGCTGTACTCCAACCTTGTTAACCTTAAATCTAATACTATGAAAAACACGTTGCAAAGGTATTGCTTATAACAATAAATTGCAAGTGTTTTTCATGTATTTATTCCGAAATACACTCAATTCTTGATATACATCAAGGATATAATGTAACAAACCGTCAGCATTCCTCGCTTTTAAGTTACAAAACAACATAGGGTGTAACAATGCCAATGTATATTTCAGCCTGTCAGCACCTATCTGCTTCCAACTATCCAACAAGGAGGAGAAGCGGCCATTATCGTGCGTCGTTCCCTTTCGCATCTTCCGTATCGCATATTACCAGTCCCTCCTGTTTCATTCCGTCCATCATGATATGCAACGGTTTGCTGAAACGAACGTGGCGCACATGCGGTGTCTCTTCTACGGCAGGCATAGCGTCGAGAATCTCCTTGCGGAAGAATCCCATGCCTTTATTCTCGTCGATGGTGAAATAGCCGACACCGAAACTGGTGAGGTTCTGGAAGAAGTGAGTGCCCTGACTCGGATCCACACTGTAGTTCTTCAGCGTGGTCTCCACGATGAGTTTCGCCGCACTGATATGCGGCCACTTCACCGGCACACCGAGCCACGAATCACTCGAGCCCCATCTGCCGGGTCCCACAAGCACATAATTCTTGCCGTCGGCAAGGAATTTCTTGTTTATGCGCTCCACCTCCATCGCCACCACGGGATTGTCAGATGCCGTGAAGTTCTCGTCGGTCTTCACATACACCACATCCACGATATCGTCGCTCACTCCATGTCCCAGGGAATTGTGCGAGCGCAACAGACATTTGTCATCAGGAATTGTCATGATGTCTTGGTCGAGTACCTGTTTGCTGTCCACGATAGGACGTATCTGCAGGAGATAGAACTCTCCAGTGCGGTCATCATTGAGAGTGCAGGCAAACTCAATCTCCACCGGACGGCGCATACTGTCGGCGCCGTGGTGCATTGACAGTTTCAGCAGTTCGGGCAACGGGAACACTCCGTGGCGCAGCACACCGTTGAAACTGACTATCTTGCGTCCGCCATCATACAGTCCGTCGCGAATCACCCGGTCGTTGGCATCATAGGTGGAAGCGATAAAATTGAGAGCGCCGTCGTTTTCGGCATCCTTCACCTTGAGCTTCAGAATATTGAAACCGTCGTCCACCTTGAAGTCCACTCCCACGCGCTTCATGTCGAGGGCATAGAACTGCGTCTGTGTCTGGCGCAGGGCAATCTCCATGTCGCTCGTCTGCAACACCTGGGTGGGATGATACGGACTGACACGCAGCGTCTGTCCACCGTCTACGATATACTTTCCGAGTCCGAGGGCAAGACTGGCGATACCCTCCTCCGACTTCTCATATCCTAAAGGATAATAGTTGATGGAACGAAGCACACCGCTGAAATTAGGATAGAAATGGTCGCCATACTGCTTGCCCACCACCTCTTGAAGGATTACCGCCATCTTCTCCTGGTCTATCACGTTGCGCGTGGCAGTCATATACGCCTTGGAATCCTTGAAATACACCGAGGCGTAGACGCTCTTGATGGCAGCGGCGAGCATACGCAGCATCTCGTCCTTGTCGTCGAGATAGGGTATCATATATGTGGAATATATGCCGGCAAAGGGCTGGTAGTGTGAGTCTTCGAGCAGACTGCTGGAACGTATCGCTATAGGATGGCGGATAGCCTCGAAAAAGGTCTTGAAGTCGTCGATGAACTGGTCTGGCAGCTGCGCCTTGATGAATGCCTGGAGTATTTCCTCGTCGGGAGCATCGCTGAGTGCCAGCTGATAGAGGTTGTTGTTGTCCATGAACTGGTCGAAGACATCGGTACAGAGCACCACGGTCTTCGGTATCGACACCTTCACCCCCTCAAACTCATTGAATTCGGGATGTGTCTTTATGATATTGTCCAGAAAAGCGAGTCCTCTGCCCTTTCCGCCGAGCGAACCGTCGCCGATGCGGGCGAAGTGGCTGTAGGCATCGAAGCGGTCGCGTTTGAACACGGCCACCGTTCCCACGTTCTTCATGTGGCGGTATTGCACGATGGCATCGAAGATGATCTGGCGATGCTGGTCCACGTCTCTGAGTTTCTCCAGCGTCACCGTCTTAAGGAATTCCGACACGGGGAATATCGCCCTGGCACAGAGCCAACGGCTCACGTGGTTGCGCGACAGGTGGTAGAGCATGGAGTCATTTGGGATGCTGAAGATATTGTCCTGCAACTCCTTCAGGTTGCGTATGCGGCGTATCTCCTCATGGGTCTTGGGGTCGCGGAAGATCAAGTCTCCGAATCCCATGTGCTCCGCCATGACATTGCGCAGGTCGATGTTCATCTTCTTTGAATTCTTGTCGATGAAGCGGAATCCCAACTTCTCGGCTTTCTCGGCATTCTCCGTCTCGCTGCTCTCCATAATGAGCGGCAGGAACGGGGCACGGCGGTGGAACTCCGACAGCAGTTTGAGTCCTGCCTCAGAGTCTTTCACGCCTCCCTTCGGAAAACGGCAGTCGCTGATGACGCCGAGAATGTTTTCGGGGAAGCGCACGAAATAGTCCATCGCCTCCTCGTATGTTCTGGCGAGCACCACCTTTGGCCTTCCTCTCATTCGCAGCGTGGCGGTGTGGGAGTTGAGCGCCTCGGTAGCGAAGCTCTGGCTCTGGGTAAGGATGTAGCTATAGAGGTTGGGCAGGATGGAGGAGTAGAAGCGGATGCTGTCTTCCACCAGGAGTATCATCTGCACTCCCGCCTCGTCGATGTCGTGTTCGAGGTTCATCTTGTCCTCGATGAGTTTTATGATAGAGAGGATGAGATTGGTATTGCCGAGCCAGCAGAACACGTATTCGAATATCGAGAGGTCTTCGTTCATTATCCTTTGCGTGATGCCATGCGAGAATGGCGTGAGCACCACGCACGGGATATCCGGAAACTCCCTCTTCACCGCCCTCGCCACGGTGAAGGCGTCGTTGTCGGCATTTCCAGGCATACATATCACGAGGTCGATGCTCGTGGTGGAGAGCACTTCGGAGGCTTCCACCATGGTGCTCACCTGAGTGAAGGTGGGCGGATAGCGAAGGCCGAGCTCAGTATACTCATTGAAAATCTTTTCATCCACTCGCCCGTCGTCTTCGAGCATGAAGGCGTCGTAGGGGTTAGCGATGATGAGGACATTGAAAATACGATGCGTCATCAGGTTCTTGAATGACACATCCTTGAGATAAAACTTATTCCATTGCTGGGGCGCTTGTTCGTTCATAGGTTGGAGTGTTATTTGTTTGTATTGCCTGCAATTCACATCTTTGCACTGCTTCCGTTATGTGTCAGCAATGCTGATGAAATCGGTTCTTGATGCAAATATATCCATTTTCTCGCTAACACACAAATTAAGTATATATAAAATCACAAGCAATATGTCAACAATTTGGAATGAAAGACAACATATTAAACCTTAAACCACAGGTCCGGTTTGCCGACAAGCAAGTCTGCCACAAAGTGGCCGAACAACATTAAAAGGGACATTTTTATAAAGCAAAAGGGGATATTCGACACCCAACCTTTAAAAAACGTGAAAAGAAAAGGAATACAAGAAGAAAAGTTACGCCATTAAGAGTATAATACGTATATTTGCACTGAAAGTATATGGATAATTCTTACCACAACGAGCACAGGCATCATTAAAGCCTGATGCCAAAAATCTAAAGCATGAAGTAAGTTGGTTGCAACATGCGCCAACACGAGGAACGACAAAGGCGTTATTCAACAGTCTAATTCTCAAAACTTAAAAATGCAGGGATGATTGTTTATCTTGCGGCAAAGGGATTATCCTATATGATGACATTGACTGCGTATGTCATGCCTGAGAAACAAGGCTGACAGAAGCACGAAATAATTGTCGGGAATGTTATGCCGTGTCAGGAAACGAAGCAGCGGCGAAACGAACAGGCATCGGCGGCAAGCGGATTGTCTGAGACAAGAGATTCATAATAAAGACTTTTCATAACATTAATTAATTTATTGACTTACATATTTATTTAAAAACCTGGAGAGGTTTAAAAGAAATTCATGAAGCTGGATTGCCTGTTTTTCGCAGGACAACAATCTAAAGAACGATGTGATATCGGCGCTTCAAAACTTATGTAATTAGCGACATAAGGTAAATAGCTTTAGTGGAAGTTCAGCGTGCGAGAGCATACTGGACTTTTTTTTATGAACCGATCTAAAGCACATGAAAAACCAAATGCCAAGAAATACCTGGAATACAAAGAAACTCCAAGCCGCTGACAAAAACAAAAGAGACCAGACTCTGCACCAGGACAAATACAACAGCCGTCCTACTTCTTCACATTCTTCTGCTGCCATGCCGGCACATAGCCGTCAGCTGGTTTTGTCACCTCCAAGTCAAATTCCGGAAGTTCCACATCATCGTCACCACGATACGGAATTTCATTTTTGCGATGGAAACGCTCCACCAAGACCGTTCCCACTCCTGCCGCCATCAGCCCCAACTGTTTTGCCGCCGCCATCGAAAGGTCGATGATCCTGCGTGCATGACGCGAACAGCGGTCGGTAACCCTCACGACAACACTCTTGCCGTTTTTCACGTTTGTCACCCTTAGCAAAGTGCCAAGAGCATACTTTGCATGGGCACACGTCATACTGTCGCGATGGTATTTCTCCCCATTGCTCATTCGTCTGCCATGCATACGGTTAGAATAATAGGATGCCACCCCTCTCTCCTGAGCGAGGAGAGAGAGACGACATCCAAATGTAATCAATAAAATCAGTATTATGAAGTATTTTCTCATCAAAAAGAATTATACTATACCCTGAGCCATCATAGCGTGAGCTACCTTCATGAAGCCGGCGATGTTAGCACCCTTCACGTAGTTGATGTAGCCGTCAGCCTCAGTACCGTACTTAACGCACTGCTCATAGATGTCGCTCATGATCTGATGCAGACGCTCGTCTACCTCAGCCTCTGTCCAACCGAGGTGGATAGCGTTCTGAGTCATCTCAAGACCAGAAGTAGCAACACCACCAGCGTTGACAGCCTTGCCAGGAGCGAAGAGCTGCTTAGCCTCGATGAACTTGTCAACAGCCTCAGCTGTACATCCCATGTTAGAAACCTCAGCTACGCACAATGTCTTGTTAGCGAGGAGCATGTCTGCGTCAGCAGCACCGAGCTCGTTCTGGGTAGCGCAAGGCAGAGCGATGTCAACCTTAACCTCCCATGGCTTCTTGCCAGCAACGAACTTAGCCTCTGGATATTTCTCAGCGTATGGTGCACAAACGTCGTTACCGCTTGAACGGAGCTCGAGCATATAGTCGATCTTCTCACCGCTGATACCTGTTGGGTCGTAGATGTAGCCGTCTGGACCAGAGATTGTAACAACCTTAGCGCCGAGCTGGGTAGCCTTTGTAACAGCACCCCATGCCACGTTACCGAAACCGCTGACAGCGACTGTCTTGCCCTTGATGTCGATATTGTGAGTCTCGAGCATATGATGCACGTAGTAGATAGCACCGAAACCAGTAGCCTCAGGACGGATCTTTGAACCACCGTACTCAAGTCCCTTACCTGTCAATACACCGTTCCACTGGTGTGTGAGCTTCTTGTACATACCGAACATGTAACCGATCTCACGGCCACCAACGCCGATATCACCTGCAGGAACGTCCTCGTTAGGACCGATGTGACGATAAAGCTCTGTCATGAAAGCCTGGCAGAAACGCATAACCTCTGCGTCGCTTCTTCCACGGATAGAGAAGTCTGAACCTCCCTTACCACCGCCCATTGGCAGAGTAGTAAGTGCATTCTTGAATGTCTGCTCGAAGCCCAAGAACTTCAGGATTGAAAGGTTTACTGACGGATGGAAGCGGATACCACCCTTGTACGGACCGATAGCGCTGTTGAACTGCACGCGGTAACCGAGGTTTACATGAATCTCACCGTTGTCGTCAACCCATGGCACACGGAACGTGATGATACGCTCTGGCTCCACGATGCGCTCGATAATCTTAGCTTTCTCGAACTCAGGATGCTGGTTGTAAACGTCCTGGATGGAAATAAGTACTTCCTTAACTGCCTGTAGATACTCCAACTCGCCTGGATGCTTCTGCTCCAGCTGTTGCATGATTTTCTCCACTTCCATAGTAATGTGTTTTTATTTAAAAGATTATGTTAATTATGTGTTTTATCAAAGTGTTTATTATCACATCGCAAATGTAGGCATTTTCAAAATACGCTGCAAGAAAAATCGAGAAAATTTTATTTTAGTTCTTACTATTTGTTAAATATCTGCTGGTATAGCACCGAAAAACTCGTTTTCTGAGCTTTTTCACCTTATTGTAGTGACGTCAAACTCTCTGATTTCTGATTTGCGGAGTTGTGCCGACTCTTGGGCGCAGACTGTGAAATGCACCTTGCCGTCTTTCAGTTTCTTGTCTGCCTTCACCATCGCCGTATAGCGTATTCCCTTGCCGGGAGCGATTTTTTCCACTATGATTGGAGCCGAAACGAAGACATGCTTGTTGCCGGAAGTCTCCATCACCATGGGTTTCACATTATACATATATTCCGGAGTATTGTTGTATACCTCCACCACCACTTTTGCCAATTCACCGCTATGCAGCTCAAGACCGTTGCCCTTGCCCACGAATCTCACGCTGCGGAGCTCCAGGGGCGAAGCGCTGACTGGAGCCGGATCTGACTGGAGCTTGCTGACTACATCCGGTTCTTCAACGGATGTATTATCGGCAGGAGCATCAAACTGTATCACGTCGTCACCGCCATTCTCAGGGTCGAAATCGCTTGTGGCGTCATCGTCTGAATCGCCATAAGACCGGCTGTCATACGAGGAATTGCCGTTTCTGTCGTCTCCACGGTAATTCCCGTTTCTGTTGTCTCCACGGTAATTGCCGTCGTAGCGTTCTGCCTTTCGCTGCTGTGCCTTATCAGCGGCGTCACCCACCACGGCACCTATCACGGCACCGCCGGCCATGCCAACTATCGTACCGACATCGCTGCCTCTTGGTCCACCGCTTATGCCACCGATGGCGGAACCGAGAATGCTTCCCAACTCTGCTCCGAGAAATCCTCCCGAAGCGCCGCCGTCGCTAATCGAACCGCAGCCCGACACCAACAGTGCCGCACTGAGTACTACCGCAAATAATCCGTTTCCTTTCATAATCATAGTGTGTTTATGTCCGTAATATATATATATGTCGATGGTGCGCACCATCGCACAATACAAAGATAGGAATTATTATTTACATTGCATCCTAAATTGAGCAAAAGAAACAATTTTAGGGAAGTTTTACCCTTCTGCATCTCCGTTTCTCCATTCCTTCGGACTCTTTCCCTTTGATGCCTTGAAGCTTCTGCTGAAATATTTAGGGTCGGAGTATCCGCAAGAATATGCAACGTCGCTTATCGGGATATCGGTTGACGAGAGCAGATGGCACGCACGTTTCATACGCGCCTCACGCAGGAAGTCGAGTGGCGTCACTCCCATGATCTGCTTCATCTTGCGCAGCAGCCCCGACCGGCTCATGGCTGCT
>NZ_FR892563.1:7995-17662 GCF_000436015.1 Prevotella sp. CAG:592
TGCTGCCGCTGCCATATCACCCACTCCTATCTCCGCATCGCCAAGATGTTCGTCGACAAATGCTGACACGCGCCTCATCATGATGTCATCCTCGGGCGTGAGTTCAGGACGCAGTGGTGTGTCTGCCGGCACCGGTTCATCAGCATCACTGCCAGTACCGTTACTGAGCAGATTCAAGTATGCGTCGAGAGCTTCACGGCGCTGACGCTTTATACGCCTTATATATATAATGGTATATACTGCAGAACCGAAGAACGCCAACAAAAGCAAGAGGAGCAGCACACGGGCGGGAGTAGTCTCCCAGAATGTCGGTGTCACTACTATCGTCAGCCTTCTCACGTTGTCTACCCAGGCGCCGTCGGCATTGGTAGATCTCACCAGCACGACATAGGTTCCGGGCTCCAGGTCGAGCAGTGTGGCAGAATGGTTATGGCCTATGTCATTCCATTTTACGTCTTCCTCATCACCGTCGTCCAAGAGGGCGAAGGCATACGAAAGGCGGACATCGGCGGAATAGTCGAGAGTGGCAAATCTCAGCGTGAAGCTCCTCTCGTTGCTCGCCAGCACCAATGTATCCATAGCATTGACGGAGCAGCTTCCTTCCACTCCCTGCACGCTGACGCCTGTGAAGGCGATAGTCGGCACAAAGGTGCTCTTGCGCAACTGCTGCGGAGCGACATAATACTCTCCGTCTTGCAGTCCGAACAGCCAACGCCCATCTGGCAATCTCACGGGAATTGCCTCTGAGAACCTGCATTCCGACTGGAAGAAATTCTTTCCGAACGAGAGATAATCTCCATTGTCGGGGTTGAACATCACCAGTCTGTCGCTTCCCACCATAAGCATCTTGCGAGAAAACCCTACAACCGACAGAGCCACATCGGTGGGCATCCCGTTAGCCTCATCATAATGTCGGAAAGACAGCTTGTCTGCCGTCAGGTTTCCCGTCTGAATCATATTCACTCCACCACTCTCCGTACTGACAAAAATTCGTCCTCTATAGTCTTCAGCCACGTTCATCACCGCACTGCAACTGAGGGCATCCTTGCGATTTGCCTCACGAGTGTGGCAATGGAACACCATGTTTCTGACGTCATTCCCCGCTACCAGTTTGGCCACAAGCAGTCCGTCGGTCGTGGCGCATAGCATCACATTATCTTTGGTCAGATGTATCATCCTCACCTTCTTTGCCAGAGTGTGGGGATAGTTTCTTAATCCGGAGAAAGGTTTCACCACTACAGGTCTTTCCGCTCTCGGATTCTCAACGCAACACACTCCCCCACCAAGAGTAGCAATCCAGAGTCTGCCCCAACGGTCCTCCTTGATGTCATAGACATTGTCGCTGCCCAATCCTCCGATTTTATCTATTCTGTATGCCTGCATACCATGACATCCGGTCAGGCGGAAGAGTCCCTGCGGCTTGCTTCCCAGCCAGATGCTCCCGTCTCGGGTTTGAGTGATGCAGTATATCGGACAGCGGAATTTAGTGTAGCCCGCCACAATCCTGCCATCCGGCGCAAGATACCCCACAAGTTTGTTGCCACGGTCGAAAATCCTCACTGTCTCGTCTTCCTTAGTGGCTATCCAGTATCTCTTGTACCTATCCACGAAGACGGTCTTGACTTCAGCGCCATTACCGTTTCTCACCACATTTCCGTTCTGTCTCGGAAAACATATCTTGTATATGCAGCTTGTGGCAGCCACCCAGAGGTTGCCCTGCTTGTCAGAGAGGCAGAAGCGTGCAGCCTCCAGGCTTTTCCTGTCACCGTAGGGTGTCTCCTTGCCTCCCCTTGGCGTATAGGTCAGTCTGCCGTCATAATACACCTTCCACAGATTTCCCACGCCATCGCGATGGCGATATGGTCTGTTTTCTTTCACCGCCGTGGCATTCCGCCCTCTCAGCTGCATTCCTCCGATTTTTTCAAACCGGTAACGCTTGAGGTTGAAAAGATACATGTCGTCGTCCACCCTGCATCCCAGATTCCCGTCATCACACAACCACACGCTGCGCATGCGGTCTGTTGCCAATCGGCTTCCGTCACCTACACGTCCTTTGAATCCACGGAATTCGTAACCATCGAAGCGACATAGTCCGTTCCATGTCGAGAACCACATCATGCCCTGACTGTCTTGTGCCATCTGAGTGACGTGCCATTGGGTGAGTCCGTCGTTCTCATCATACCGCTGGATATGACAAATCGGTGTGGCTGCAGCAGAGACGGCAGACAGCAGCGACAATGATAATGACAGGACAAGTGTTATAAGCCTCATTGTATATTCGGGACAATTTGTTTTGACAGATTCAGTGCCAGATTAATCCCCAATGTCTGGATTGGTGGAGCAACTGGTTTTACGAATACAAAAGTATGAAAAAAAAATCATATTCCGCAACATCTCGCTATTACTCATTAATAGCCAAACAAAATTCACTCTTCTAAAAGCAAAATCCAAGCAAGCCCTAACGACCGATTTGGAATAAAAGAAAGCAAAATTCAAGCAAGCCATAGTGACCGATTTGGAATAAGAAAATCTGGGAACGCCACATCACATGGAATCCCCAGACAATCTTTTACTCAAATCTGAAACCAGATTTGGACTACTTATAAATAATCTACCAACTGTTTTTTATTTCATCACTACTTTTCTCGATGTCTTGCCGTCAGTAATGACATTGATGCCTTTTGCCGTATCAGCAATTCTTTTGCCATCGATTGTATATACAGCAGTAGCCTTGAATGTGTCGCCAGCAGTCTCTACGGAGCCCACTGCCGATGTCTGGTCTGCCTTGGCAGCCTTACTCAGTCCGCCGTATTCGTTCACAGCCTGTATCAGGTATTCGTTGCCTGCCTCATATTCGCATGATGTGGCAGTAGTGAATCCTTCCACGTTGCCGTTTTTCGTTATCACATAGCAGATGGCATATGGCACAGGCTGCCATTTCAGCATTCCGCCCTCAACTACAGGTGCTGGCGACTCACAAGCCTCGGTAATAAGCTCCGGCTGCCAATTGTCAGAACCGCTGAGCACATTCTTCACCGTATATTGTGCTGCCTCCTCGTCGGTGAGGAAGTTCTTTGCCTTGCCTTCCACCTTTGTGTCGCCGTTCATATAATAATAGGTATCACGGCGGTGAGAGAGATCCACAGGGTTGCCTTCGGCGTCCATAGTGTTGTAGTCAGCCCACAGCACAGGCAGTCCGCCCATCGTTTCATACCATCCCGTGGCAGGTATCGTCACCTCAGCCTTCGTGTTGATGAAAACGGTCTTCGGGAAGTTGTGCCAAGGTCTGCCAAGCCATACCGATGTTTCTGACGGCACGCCGGGAGCAGTTATCACGTTGTTCATGAACACGTATCCCCACTTCACGTCTTTCTGGTGTGATGGTGCCACGATGTATCCTCCGCTCTTGCGCACGATATTGATTGTGTCGTTGTCGAGATAAACGTCGCCGCTGTTGTAGATGAAGTCTACGGCTCCCTCGATGAAGGAGTTCTTCACGTAGTGGCGATAGTTGGATTTGCTTGTAGTTATCCACGTATCCTGATAACTGTACATTCCCACGTTGTTGAACACGATGCGGTCGTTCTCGGTGTTCAGGGCGAGCGCCTGCGGACCGTCGTTCTTCTCCACTCCGTATGAATTCACGAAACTCAATCCCTCGAAATACAGGTTGGCGGCGTGTGCCACGAATGTAGCTCCCTTGTCCACGCTCAGTGCGTTTGGTCCGCCGCAAAGTTTGTCATCACTGATAAACACCTTGTCGCGTCCCTGTCCGATGAAGTGCAGATATGGCTTTGTTACCGGCAGGTCAACATGCTCTTTGTATGTACCTTTCTTTATGAATATGAGCCATGGCTTCACTCTGTTCTGCGGTGCGGCGTCGATGGCAGCCTGCACAGTGGTGTAGTCTCCGGTGCCGTCTTGTGCCACCACTGCGTCATAGACACGCAGTTCTGGCTGCTGGCGCTCCATAGTGGTGAAATGTATCTCTGTGCCCGAGAAAGCGTTTCCGTTGCGGTCGAGAATCATTCCTGCCGGCAATGTGAAAGTATAAGCAGTGGCATATCTCAGTCCGCTGTACTGATATACCACGGTCTTGCCGCTCACCGTCGGTTTCAAAGCCTCTCCATTGAGCGTTGCCTTGCTTCCTTCTGCAGCCACCACTTTCTCATCGAATGTCAGTATCACAGATCCTGTTGCCGATGCGTCGGCTGCATCATTGGCAGGGATTGTCGAGATGAGTTTCGGTGCCTCGTTGTCTTCCACGATTTCCTTGTCGGCGAGCAGGAAAATCTCCGCCACAGCCAGTCCGTCGTAGTCGCCTGTTGATCCCACGAGCGGTGAGTCATAGTCTGGCAGAAAGCGCACATTCACAAGCTTCTGTCCGTTTGCCTCTGCCGGCAGGGCGAATTCTTCAGAGTCCCATCCGCGGGCCGGCAGGTTATATGTGCCGAAGGTGGTATAGTTTGTTCCGTCGATAGAGTATTGTGCGTTTACGATACTGTGTGCGTTGAAGTCGTCGCCTACGGCAGCCGACAGCACCACGTTGGTGTATCCCAGTGTTGAGAATGAGAGTTCAAAATAATATTTGTCGGTGAGTTTTCTCCAGCAGCGTGCGGCATACTTACCGTTCTGTCCGCCTTTACCTGCTCCGCATGCAAGCCATGATGTGGTGTTGCCGGCTTCGTTGCGCAGCGAGAGGAGTCCGGCGTTGTCGCTCTCTGCCTTGTAGTCGGCAGCACGCTCCTGCGACGGTGTGTCGCTATAGAGGTCCCAGCCCACTATATAGTCTGTGCAAGAGAAGTTTGCCGTAAGGTTCTTCTCTCCGTCCATCTTCACTTCGCGTTCTTTGTCTGTCGAGTTGTCGTCCCAGTTGATGAAGGTGAGGATACGGTTGTCCTGTGCCGTGAGCTTCACGTCGGTTCCTTCTTCATAGTGATGCACTCCGTCCACCACATTGCCTTCTGGCGAGAATGTCACGAGGTTGGCATTTGCTCCTCCCTGCAGTGTCAGGTTCAGGGCGTATACATTGTTCTTCGTATATGTTGCGGTGAGCGATGTGTTTGCCGTCAGCTCAAAGGTGTATGGATTGTCGGTAGACACGATGGCATTGTCGGCTCCTGCCCATCCTGAGAAATGATAGCCGAAGTTCTCGGTAGTGCTCACAGTGACTACCGTGCCTTCGTCAAACTTGTCGCCTGCCGGATTCACGGTGACGGTGCCGGCAGCCTCGTCGGCTGTCCCTACGCTCAGCGTATATACGGGCACAGTGACCGGAGTACCGTTCAGATCGCCTGTCACCACCACGTCGCCAAGGGCGAGCTGCTTGTTGTTAGCGAGATTATACACATAGAAATACAGTTCAACCTTGTCGCTCTCTCCTGTGAGTGAAGTGATGTCGAGCTTCGACTCCGACACGCTGTTGCGCTCCGGGGCGAAACCCTTCACGAGTTCCTCGCTCTTCTCGCCGCATCGGGCCACCACGTCGAGCGTACCGCCGCTGGTACCGCATTTCTGCGATTTGAAGGCTACGCTCTTCGGTGTGAAGGTGACTCCTTTCTTTGGCACGATGCTGAATACTACGTATGATGCATCGTCGCGGGCATTGCTTATCTTTTCTGTCGGATTCAGTTTTGAGAGTCCGCTTTGCAGTCCGTTGAAATACAGTTTCTCGCCCAGCGAGAAACTTGAAGTAGAGATGGCTCCGTCTACGGATATCTCTGCAGCCGACGCATTGTCGGCACTTTTGTCAAACGCCCATTTTATAGTGGCGTCTTTGGCATCGATGACGTCTGCCGCCATTGCACCGCCCAGTCCCATCCATGCTACGAGGACCATGACGATAATTCGGGATAATGTGGTCTTTTTCATATTGAGAATCTGTTTGTTCATTTCATTATTTTTCTTGCCACTCCGTTCTCCACCACAATGTTCAGACCGTCAAGAATGCCGTTCTGACGAATGCCGTCGAGACTGTAGTATATCTTCTCCGGTTTCAGCTCCGAGCTTTCCACGCTCTTCACTCCATTTGTGGCGCTTACTGCCACTCCTGCCACCTTTACGTCGCTCAGACAGATGGTCTTGCCAGTTGCTGCGCTGCCATACCAAGGATATACGCGCAAGCGTAGCGTCTCGCCCTCAGAGAGTTCTATCACGGGTGTTGCCTTTACCTCCATCATGTCGTTGGCTTTCATCGAACCAGAGAAGTCGGCGATATTAACGGCATTGGCGAAGTCTGCCTCCTTAGAGTAGTAAATCTTGCAGTGCATTCCGTTGCCTCCGCATCCACACACATAGAGGCTTATCTCGTTCACGTTGAAAGTGGTGCCCTTGGCTGGCTTCACCGCGAACTCTATCCATCGTGTAGAAACCTCGTCGATTTCGCCTGCCGGCCACGACTCGCCCTCGATGATGTTGCGCTGCGTCTTGCGGGTGGCATCGAAGCCTGTGCCCTCGGGCCATGTGGTATTAGCGTTTGGACTGGAATATTTCTGGAGTTTCATCTCGCTGTATGTCTCGCCGACGGGGTCTACCGGACCTTCAACGGTGCAGTTGTCGTCTTTCTCGAGTCTCCAATATGCCGATGCTGCCACTCCGTCGGCTAGTTCCACACACTTGCCCACTACAGGGATGGTGACTGTCTTGTCGCCGCAGCTCACGGTGATGCTCTCATTGATGTCGCCGGCTGTGGCGAACTCATAGCTTGTCTTGAAGGAACCGATAAGGTTGCCTTCCTTGTAGGCCAGAGTTGCTATAGACGAATAGTCGTTGCCGTCGGCAGAAACCTTCAGTCCGTTGCTCGCCGTGATGCTCACATTGCCTTCGGCTGGCACGAGGTCGAAGCCGTTTACCGACACTTCTCTCACCACCGTCTGTCCCTTGTATGCCTGTCCGAGGTCTACAGTTGAGGGATTCACACTGAGGTCGCTCGTCAGGTTGATATTCTCTGACAGTATTCCAGCTTTCTGCATGAGCTGTGCTGCCAGACGGGCTATCAGCGTGGCTCCCATCGCCGAGGTGTGGGTGCTGCCGTTGCCGTCGAAGAGCAGGGCGTTGGCTTTGGCGTCGCCATAGCTTTCATAGAGTTCCTTTGTGGCTGTGGTGAGATCGAGATACTGCACTCCCAGTTCCTTTGCCACCTCCTGCATCTGGTATGGATAGTCGTAGGTATGGTCGTCGGCAGCCACTTTGTTGCCGGTAGTGAGCTTACCGCCTTCTATCTTGTCGAACTTGTCGCCGAGGTCGTGGCGTCCGTTTCTGCGAATGGTGCTCCCGTCGAAATATTTTCGGCATATCGCACCCACCAGCACTGGTGTGGCGCCCAAGGCGCGAGTTTCTTCCACATACTTGCGCAGATAGTCCTTATAGGTGCCGCTGGCTGTAGTTCCACGATAGTCGCAGGCATTTGCCTTTGCCTCATCGCCGATGCTCTGATAGTAAGCTTTCAGCTCGTCGCCGTCGCATCCGTTGCTCTTCTCGTCGTTGTGGGCAAACTGAATGAGCACGTAGTCACCTGGCTCTATCTGTTTCTTCACCGACTGCCAGTAGGCGCTCTCCTTATAGAAGCTCTTGCTGCTGGCACCATTCTTGGCACGGTTGTTCACGGTGACATCACCCTTGAAGAACTGCTGGAACATCTGTCCCCAGCCTCTCGTCACGGTGGTGTTCGGGTCATAGGTCGCCATAGTGCTGTCGCCTATGGTATGCACCTTTCTCGCCTGCACACATAATGCAGTGCATGCAGCCACAGCGGCTGCTGCAATGAATCTCAATTTCATCTTCGTTGTATGATTTTGATTTGGTTAGTAATAGTGACTGCAAAATTAGCGGTTAAGGTTGCTAAGCACGGGGAAAAATGCACAAACTTGGTGGATTATTCGGTAAAATGCCGCAAATCAGAGCTTTTCCGACATAACGGAAATGCGCTTTGAAAAGGAAAACGAAAAGAATGTCAGCTTTTTTTATTATCTTTGCAGTCGAAAGAAGGGCTTGCCTTCACCAACCACTTAAAGATGGGAACCGAGATTTCTGTCTATGGGATGGCAAATATATTACATTGAACGGCCTAATGACCGATTTAGGTTGAACAAGAAAAAAAAATATGACAGTAACTTATAAAAAGTAAGACCAAACAAATAAACATTAAACAGACATGACATCTTATCAAACAAACATGAAAGCGATACGCCTATCCATATTCCTCACGATACTGACTCTGATAATGCAGGCTTGCTCGCCGTCGAACAAAGGCAACGAGATGGCCCAGGATGACGGTCCGCTGGCATCTGCCAACGAGATTGAGGAGATTGAGGAAGAACCGATAAAGATAAAGCATAAGTTCAGCACTGCCGAGGAGGCGATAGAATATATGAACGAGTCGCCGGACAAAGACCGCTATGCCGCCGGCATCATGCACAAGATGGCACACGACAGTCTGGACTACTGCAACCGTCTGCTCAACAGTGAATACGAATATTTCATCATCGTGGACAAGGGCGACATGAAGGTGAAGCTGTTCGACCGCTACGGTGTGCTGCGCAAGTCGTACACCTGTGCCTGCGGAAAGGGATTCGGCAACAAGAGGAGCAGGGGCGACTGCCGCACACCGGAGGGTTTCTTCAGGGCGGGCAAGGTGCAGAACAGCGAGAACTGGCACTATACCGACGAGAATGGCGTGCGCAGCGAGAACCCGGGACAATATGGCCCGCGCTTCTTCCGCATCGTGACTCCGGGATTCAACTCCACGGGCATCCACGGCACCGATGCTCCATGGTCGGTGGGCGGCAGACGCAGCCACGGATGCGTGAGAATAAAGAATGAGAATATCCTCGAACTGGTGAAGTTTGTCACTAAAGGCATGCCGGTGATAGTATTGCCGGGAAAGAGAGACAAGGAGGTGAACTGGCGCGAAGCTCATCCGGAACTCTTCCCCCAACCAGACTCAACGGAAATTAAGCGTGAGAAAATGAAAGCCGAGGAGATAAAGCGCGACACCACGAAGGCAGAACATGCTCCAAAAGACAGCTTATAATAAACATCAGAATTTGTAAAACCGCCCGACATCCACCGAAAGGGGATGCCGGGCGGCAATCATTTGTTATGGGAATTCAGATTACTTTGTAACCTTCATTGCCTTCATTACTTTGTAACCTTCATTGTCTTCACCTTACCGTCAACAGTCTTCACTGTAACGAGGTATGTACCCTTGGCGAGAGTAGAGAAGTTGTTGCCAACCAATGCTCCACCAAGTGTGCGTACAGAAACCTCAGCACCGGCTGGGATAACGATAGCACCGTTGATACCGTTAACTACCACTGTAAGAGTAGCTGTAGCAGCCTCAGACTCAAGCTCGTTGTAAACTACGACAACCTTATACTCGTGGAGACCAGCGTATGTCTCTGGCTCGTAAGAATAGCTGCCCTCTGCGCCAGGAGCGCCTGCAACAGTAGTAAGAAGAGTCTCGCCCTCGAATACCTTGACTGAAAGCTCTGCGTCAGCAGCGAGATCGTTGCCGTCAACGTCCTTGGTCGGGTTCTTCCACTTCAGTTTGATAGTCTTGAGATCACCGGCCTCTGTAGCGGCGAGGTCTGTAACAGGAGTTGTTGCCACCGGCTGAACCTCTGCAGTCTTCTCAGCGAGAGAGAAGTCGAAGATGTAACCATAAGCC
>NZ_FR892564.1:0-5252 GCF_000436015.1 Prevotella sp. CAG:592
AGACTCTTAATCGCAATATCCAACTGACGGAAAAGCGATATGCAGCAATGATGGAACTTATGCAAGCAAAGAAATCCAAGACAATAGAGCCCCATACCGCAAATCATAAAAGCCTTGCCACGATTTATATTCATGACATATCCCTGGTATTGGATAAAGAGGATGTATCGAAGTGAGCACTTTCGTCAGTTTCTGGTTATCTGCATGGCTTGTTCTCTTGTCGTTTCTGTGTTCTTGACGATATTCTTGACTTATGATAATGCGCAGTTGAGAAGATTTTAGCTTTTACCAGATTTCGATAAGATGATGAATGATGTTGAAAACGAGGTCGAGGAACAGCAAGCCGAGGATGGACTTGTAAACCGTGTTCCTGAGTTGAAGCAGTTGAGTGAGGACATTGACAAGGCTACCAACACCTTCATCAATGCCAGACTTGAACTGGAATCTGCCATTCAGCAGTATCAACGGGCAGAAGCAAAATTAGGTGGTGCTGTGACTACTATCAGCAAAAAGGTTGATACCATCAATCAGCACATAGACAAAGCTTTGGAAAATGCTCCCACAAAATTTAAGGTATCTGTAAATGTCAATGATGCTGACTGGCAGAAGATTCAAGAACTGTTTGCCAAAGAACGCCAATGGATGACCGCACAGATGCAGATGCATATCCGTGAGGTCAATTCCATGTTTGCTGATGAACGGAAAAAAGTCCGTGAGCGATACAAGGAATATAATGGTTGCTACCTCGGTCACTATGCCCAGTGGTTCTTTTGGCTCTTCTTCATAATTGGCTTCGTTATGACTTTCTTAGTAATCTTTCTTGCATTAAAGGACTTCTTGTAGTTTACAAATCCATACTCCACTTTGCAAGCACTTCTCTTGGACGAAGACGAGTAATGCTATACGACTCAATGGTGTTGCCGAGAGTTCTTCGTTCAAACTCAGAAGTGCCAATAAGGTTGTTTGCTGTGACGGAGAATTCCCAACGCTTAGCCTTGTAGGCAATGGCAAGGTCAAGAAAGTGGTTTACACCGATGCTCTTGTCGTTGGTATGGAAGAGTTCGTTTTTTACGCTCAGCATCCATCCTTTGGCAGGGAACACATATAGTTTAAGGATATGTTCCCAGTCGGTTGTGGGGTCGGAAGAGAGTTCTGGGGCCGTGAGGTTTTTCTGCTTATAAATGTTCACATTCGACTTACCCTCAACAGAAAGAAATCTCGCTGGACGCAATGAGTAGTTGAACGAAACAGAGGTTGTGTTCATACGTGCGTCATTCACAATGCCCGACACAAGCATATTATAATCTGTGATGTTGTGTGAGGCGCCAATACCGACAAGTGTCTTTGCCCATCCAAACGATTTGCTTACACGACCAGAAACGCCTATTGTCTGCATGGCATATTCCTTGTCGGTAGCAGTCATGGTGTAGATATTGCCGTTCATCGCACTCTCGTAAAGGATGTTTCCCGACATCCTATTATATGAAGGACGAATATTAAAGAACAGTCCCGACACAGGATTGGTGTATTTATATGCTGCCGTTACATGAAGAGAGTGAGTAGCATCCGTTTTGCCTCTATTCACTTTCTGCGTGCGATAGCTTGTGAAGATAGGAGTGTCATAGATAGACCTTCCCATCAATGGCGCATTAGCATAACCAACATTAGCCGAAAATTCAGAAACAACAGTTGCCTTCCAATTCCAACCCACCGCAGGGTCTATCCACAGATGATTGCTTCTTGACTCACGGTAAGACTGACGAGCATAACTTATCTTCGACTTTATTCCTATCATATGCTTTCCGAAAAGGAACGACATTGAAGGAGACCAATACATGCGAAGCAACTGATACACATTCGTCTTCTCTGCTTCCTCGCCCATTGCCACACCAATGCTCTGATAGTCATAGTTCACTCCCAATTCATTGTTGAGATAGTGTCTGCCGACTTTCAGTTTATATTGCATTTCATTCTGTGTTGAGAAGAATCCGAGATTCAGCCGTTCTGTCATTCCATCAATGGTGAGCAACTGTCCCGGCAGATAGCTGTAGGTCCAATAACTTTCAACGTTGTATATGTTGCCCTTTGCCGTGGTGTGCGACATCTGAAAATCCTCAGTAATACTGCGCTTGTGCGGCTTCACCATCATGTCGGTGCGCTGTCCGTTGTACATCATCGTGCCGACACTCTTGTTGAAGTCAATATAACCTTTAAGGTTGTTCTTGATGAAACTCTTGCTGCCGTTGTACTGATAGTTGGCCTCACCCTTCCATTCGCTTCGGGTGTTGCTGACATTCTGCCCCTCAACTATGACTGGCATATCGGCAAGGGTGAGATAAGTGGATGAACTATAGTCCTGCATATCGGTCTTGTCTATAAATCCATTGCCTTGCACACGCAGTTCCGAATCCTTGCCAGTCTTCCAAAGCCAGTTGCCGGCAACAAGATGACTATTGTTGAAAGTATATCGGTTGTCTGCAAGGTCGGGAGCCGCAACCGACATCATTGAGAGAAAGCCCGACTCAGAGCCAGTTCTTCCCTTTAACAATGCAGCAAGATCGAGCACCTCATTGTCGAGCTGCTTGCCGATGTTGTTGTTCTTGTACATCATCAGCGTCTGATACTTCTTGTTGAAACGCATACCCATCAGTCGGCAGTCGTATAAAAAATCATCACCATAACCCAAACCTATGTCAGCCGCTCCCGTCCATACGGCTTTGGCATCATCCTTCAACACAAGATTGAGAGCAGCCTGTTCGCTGAACGACACGCCACGCAACGACTTCACCGACTGATGATTCTCCAACACCTGCACACTCTTTATCTTATCGGCTGAGATGTTTTGGTTGGCAACACCATATTGCGACCCCATCAAGTCAAGTCCCTCAATATAGAACTTGTTGATAGGTTTTCCTTGGTATTCCACCTTGCCATCCGTTTTTACCTCAAGTCCAGGCATCTTGGCTATCACGTCGGCAATGCTTCGGTCTTGCCCCTGGCGAAAACCAGCAACCGAATATGTGAGCGTGTCTCCAGAACTCTTTATACGCTCCGCTTTTATCTTTACTTCCTTTAATTGAAAGTCGCCTTCTACTAACGTGATAGTCATGCCATCCTTCAAATCAGCAAACGGCATCGTCTTCTTCTGATAACCAATATAACTTACCGTTATACTTGCAGGATTTTTCCCTTTAGGAATAGTCAGCTTATATTCACCATTATCGCTTGTGAGACAATACGCCACGGTTGACTTGCTCTCAGTTGATGCCACAACCGAGGCACCTACCAAGAGCTCTCCTTTCTTACCCTTCACCTTTCCTGTGAAGGTTTGTGCAGAGAGCGAAAGGTTGGATAGCAGAAGTATGAAAAATATGGCATATCTCATTGCTTTCCAAATGGTTATTACATATCACTTATTCATATTTTTCCATTAAACAGGCATTGAAACTCCGCTGTGCCTTAGGCGGTTCGCTATATCCGCTACCTTGCAAGCGGTTGGTAGTATTCCATTGGTCTTTCCAGTAATCCTCAAGCAGATGTTGAAACTTGACAGGAGTTGAGCGCAAATAACGCTTGGGGTGAAAGCTGATGGTTACAGTTTGCCGTATCTGCTCTATGCCTGTAGCAACAAACGAGAATTCATGTCGGCTTTCAGAAGCCGCCAATATGAGTCCGGGCAAACCACCTAACTTCCATGGACCATTATCAAAAGGCAAGTCCAACGAATACCACGCTGTCCAAGTGCGCCCACGGAACTGACAAACGGCTTTGTGGCAGGGATAACCTATAATAATAGTGTCACCCTCGGCGAGTTCCCAAGAGAAGGTCGGAATGGATTCCTCATAACAGAATGAAAAGTCATTGTGCACGACATCCGTATAAGTGAGCGTGCCCCTCTGTGGAATGTGCTTATAAACTTCATACTCGCGTCCTTTCTTAGAGCCAAACGTATTTGCCAGGAACTGCAAATAGCTCATAGGGTCGGTATTCACACTCTTCACAGAATCACGCTGATACAGAAACTGCTCAAACCGTTGGCTATAAAACCGAGACGAATGTCTCCCTATATCCAACAGATTTATATCATCATACGCTTCCTTTTGCTCCTGCGTGTGTTTATACAATGCACGATACTGTACACGCACACTTACCGTGTCCACCGCCTCTTGGGAATGAACGCATGAGGCAAATAAACAAAATGTCAATAAACTGAAGAGTATTTTCATAAGCAACAATTCTTTTTATTTACTTCAACTCAAAGGTTGCCATAAGCAGCACCTTATTGCCATCTATGTTTTCTTCGTAGAAGAAGCGATAGACGCCAGGATTGTTTGGAAGAATATCGGGAAAAAGATGGGCGGTGATGGTGCCGCTTTGACCGTCGCTTAATATATGCCCAACAGCATTGAATAGGCAGTCAGTTGGTAAAATAAACCAACTACCATCCCTACCTTGGGCTGTGATGCTATATGATTCGCCATACATGAATTCTTTGCCACTATGGTTGGTAATCGTGAATCTGATCTCCGTGGTGCCCAATGGATAGGAAGGCTTCTCCGCCTTGAGGGAGATACCTTGGTAGGTGCTCACGCCTTCCCTGTTGTCGATGATAGGGTCCAACTTGCCCTCAAACCTGATGGCGGGCGAGTTGTAAATCTGCCTACGAAACTCCTGCTGCTTCTCCTTCGTGTTCCAACGGAGCGCAACATCAATGGAGTTGGATCCCATTCCAAATCCAACAACATTTCGCAAGGCCGGGGTCTTGTCTTCCGACAGGAACTTCCGCTCAAGTATCCGCATAATGGAGTTCAGTTCCCTATGCGAATATTTACGCGCCGAAGCCTTGCGATAGGTTCTCTTCTTGCTCTTGACAACTCTCTTTTTGCTAATGGTCGCTACCTTCTTTTGTTGAGCGGCAAATGACTGTTTGCAAGCAGCAAAAGCTGTTTGCATTGAAAGGAACATTGTCAATCCTAATATTATTGCATTGAGTAGTTTTGGCTTCAGTCTCATAGTTATCAGCAATTAACAATTTAATATGTAGAGAGACATGAACTCTTATAGTATATTACCCCAGTTCGGGATAAGAATAGTTCATAAAAAGTTGGTAGTCTCACAAATATTTTGTACCTTTACAGGTGAATTACAACAAGTTACAAATACATTTGATATGACTACCGATTACAAAGTTACAGAATTATTTTGTATTATAGACGAGTTTTGCAAACATTTTGATGCAGAAAATGCAGGAA
>NZ_FR892565.1:0-15023 GCF_000436015.1 Prevotella sp. CAG:592
GATATTAACATAGAAAGCGATTTGGGATAAAAGATAGGAATAAAAATCCCAATCAAGACCCTAATGACAAATTAGGATCAGAGACCTCTGTCAGGACAAAACGGAAAAAGACGGGCAACCAAGTTCTAATTCCTTGATTGCCCGTCATCCGGTTATATATCCGGGGCTTGAAATTCCCGGTCATATCTGTTATCTCATCATCAGGAAATCTCTCTACAGATCTCTTGATGAAGGAGTCGTCATCATCAGATTATCTCTACAGATCTCTTGATGAAGGAGTCAAGCGCCTCACCCTTTAGCATTCCGTTCTGCAGCAAAGCCAGGTCGATGAGCTGGTGTACCACCTTATTGTCTTTTGCGTGTGCTGCCACGATCTGCTCCTTCTTTGCGCGTTCATCGCTGAGTTTCTTTTCGGTAGCCGTCATGTCGTCTTTCTCCTCCTGTGTCACCTCTTCCGGCTTCTTTGCCTTGCGAGCCTCGCCGAGAGCTGCGAAACGAGCCTGGAGTCCCTTTATCTCTGCCACTACAGGTTTGAGCTCCTCTTCACATTCCTTCTCGCTCTTTTCGAGCACCGCCTTCACGAGTCTGTGGTCTGTGTTGAGCACGATGCTGTAGGCGTCTGGCATCTGGGCATAGAAGTTCATTCCGCTCTGGAATTTGCTTATGTCCTTCATTCTGCGCATATACTCGTTCTGGGTTATCACTACCGGCTGTGCGTTCTCTCCCAGGGCACCAGTCTCCACGTTGAACTCGATATGGTCGAGATGTGGCAGCTGGGTGCGGAAGGTAGCTGACAGAATGTCAGTCTGCTCCTGCGTCAGGTCAGTCTTCTTGAGGTCTTCCTT
This sequence comes from Prevotella sp. CAG:592, assembly GCF_000436015.1. NCBI lineage: Bacteria > Pseudomonadati > Bacteroidota > Bacteroidia > Bacteroidales > Prevotellaceae > Prevotella > Prevotella sp. CAG:592. The sequence continues at coordinate 846 of NZ_FR892565.1, forward strand.
CACGATGAGTCTCTCCACGATGTCGCTGTCTACACGTGTGAAGCGCGACTTCTCCCATTTCTGCTCAAACATGTTCACGCATGGCGTGTCGAGTTGTCCGTCAAGCAGCAACACGCTGTAGCCCTTTGCCTTGGCAGCCTCTATGTATGAATACTGTTCGTCCTTGTCGGTGGCATAGAGATAGATGAGTGTGCCGTCCTTGTCGGTCTGTGCGTCCTTGATGAGCGTCTTGTATTCTTCTGTCGTGAAGTATTTGCCGTCTACGTCCTTGAGCAGTGTGAAGTCCTTGGCGCGGTCGTAGAAGTCCGGCTGCGAGAGCATTCCATAGTTGATGAAGAGCTTCAGGTCGTCCCATTTCTTCTCGAAGTCCTTGCGGTCATCCTTGAAGATTCCGTTCAGTCGGTCAGCCACCTTCTTTGTGATGTATGTCGAGATCTTCTTCACGTCGCGGTCGCTCTGCAGATAGCTGCGGCTCACGTTGAGCGGGATGTCCGGAGAGTCGATCACTCCATGTAGCAAGGTGAGGAATTCCGGCACGATGCCTTCCACCTGGTCTGTCACGAACACCTGGTTGCAGTATAGCTGTATCTTGTTGCGCTGCAGGTCGATGTTCGACTTTATCTTCGGGAAATAGAGTATACCCGTGAGATTGAACGGATAATCCACGTTGAGGTGTATCCAGAACAGAGGTTCGTCCTGCATCGGATATAGCTTGCGGTAGAACTCCTTATACTGCTCGTCAGAGATTGTGCTTGGTGTCTTTGTCCATAGCGGCTCCATGTCGTTGATGATGTTGTCCTCGTCGGTATCCACCTGCTTGCCGTCTTTCCATTCTGTCTTCTTGCCGAATGCCACTGGTACTGGCAGGAACTTGCAGTATTTGTCGAGCAGCGTCTGTATGCGTCCTTTCTCGAGGAATTCCTTGCAGTCGTCGTCGATGTGGAGGATGATGTCCGTTCCGCGGTCTTCCTTCTCAGCGTCGGATATCTCAAACTCCGGACTTCCGTCGCAGCTCCATTTCACGGCTTTCGAACCGTCTTTCCAGCTTCGTGTCACGATTTCCACCTTTTTGCTCACCATGAAAGAGCTGTAGAAACCCAATCCGAAGTGTCCGATGATGGCATTTGCGTTGTCCTTGTATTTGTCGAGGAAGTCGGTCACTCCCGAGAATGCGATCTGGTTGATATATTTGTCAATCTCCTCTTCTGTCATTCCGATACCGCGGTCGCTGATTGTCAGCGTTCCCTTCTCCGCATCGAGAGACACGCGAACTGTCAGGTCGCCCATCTCTCCTTTGAACTCGCCTCTCTCAGAGAGAGTCTTTAGTTTCTGAGTAGCGTCCACGGCGTTGCTCACCATCTCACGCAGGAATATCTCATGGTCTGAATAGAGAAATTTCTTGATCACCGGGAAGATGTTCTCGGTTGTTACTCCAATATTTCCTTTCTGTGTCATAATATTTAATTTTTAACTTTTTACTTTGAATGTTTGTTTTCTGACCATGTTTATACAAAAACAATGCCAAAACGAAATACGATGAGATGAGAATGCCAAACAAAATCCTCTCTTCTGATAATCTGAAATACAGGCAAGCCTAATTACCGATAGGTTTGAGTAACACAATGCGGTTCATCACATATATAAAGAGGTAATATAAGCAGGCTAAGGAGGTTGTTAAGACAACACAAAGAGGCTACTTCGGCAAGCTAAAGAGACAGTTGGCAATGGGCAGGAACGGTATGCCTCTGACACAGCTATAAAGAAAAAAAGACTAACCGCCCGGCAACAACCAGACAGATAGTCTTTTTATTATTATGTGTCTTGCGGATGCGATCCTCTATGGATTAAGCTGACGAAGGATGCCCCTCATCTTTTATCCACAAATACAGAATCAAGGGGTCTGATGACCCGTTGTGTGAATATTAATATGCGAACAAAGGATAATCCTTCATCACGTCGTTAACGCGCTGGCGTACAGACGCTATCACGGCTTCGTTCTCAGGGTCGTTGAGCACTTCCTCGATGAATTCGGCTATCTTCACCATCAGGTCTTCCTTTGCACCACGTGTGGTGATGGCAGGAGTTCCCAGACGAATACCTGAAGTCTGGAATGCGCTGCGGGTATCAAACGGCACCATGTTCTTGTTCACGGTGATGTCGGCAGCCACGAGAGCCTTCTCTGCCACCTTGCCGGTGAGGTCAGGATACTTTGTGCGCAGGTCTACGAGCATGCTGTGGTTGTCAGTACCGCCGCTCACGATGGCGAATCCGCGCTTTATGAGCTCTTCGGCGAGCTTTGCTGCGTTCTTCTTCACCTGCAGAGCCCACTCCTTGAACTCAGGCTGCAATGCCTCGTTGAACGCCACTGCCTTTGCTGCGATGACATGCTCCAGCGGACCGCCCTGCTGTCCTGGGAACACGGCGCTGTTGAGCAGCTGGCTCATCATCTTCACCACTCCCTTTGGAGTTGTCAGACCCCATGGGTTTTCGAAGTCCTTGCCCATCAGGATGATACCTCCGCGAGGTCCGCGAAGAGTCTTATGAGTTGTAGAGGTCACGATATGAGCGTATTTCACGGGGTTATCGAGCAGACCTGCTGCGATGAGTCCTGCCGGGTGAGCCATGTCAACCATGAAGATGGCACCCACCTTGTCGGCGATTTCTCTCATGCGCTTGTAGTCCCACTCACGGCTGTATGCCGAACCACCTCCGATGATGAGCTTTGGCTTGTGCTCGAGAGCGAGCTTCTCCATCTCGTCGTAGTCCACGCGACCTGTTTCCTTGTTCAGGTTGTAGCCTATCGGATTGTAGAGTATTCCCGATGTATTTACTGCCGAACCATGTGAGAGGTGTCCGCCATGAGCGAGATTAAGTCCCATGAAAGTGTCTCCGGGCTTCAATACAGCCAGCATCACGGCGGCGTTAGCCTGTGCTCCGGAGTGAGGCTGCACGTTGGCATACTCTGCTCCGAAGAGCTTCTTGACTCTCTCGATGGCGAGTGTTTCAACTTCGTCAACGACCTCGCAACCGCCGTAATATCTCTTTCCCGGGTAACCCTCAGCGTATTTGTTCGTAAGCCACGAACCCATTGCCTGCATCACCTCGTCGCTGACGAAGTTTTCAGATGCGATAAGTTCCATACCCTTGAGCTGACGCTGGTGTTCTCTCTCAATCAAATCGAAAATCTCTTGGTCTCTTTTCATATGTACAAATATTTAAGATGAATATTAGTTGTCTGTAAAATCCATGTTGAAGAAGGCCTTCCTTCAGGTCAAACGAGTTTCACCTCGCTTATCACCTGCTCCTTGTCGCAGTAGTGACATTTAATTATGCCGCTGTTCTTGTCAATCACGTGGAAGATGGTGTTCATCGGCTCATTGTTTGTGATGCATTTAGGGTTGTTGCATCTCACGATACCTTTCAGCGTGTCAGGTGTCACCACTTTCTTCTTCTCCACCACCTCGTAGTCTCTTATCACGTTGAGCACCACGTTTGGCGCCACCACTGAGAGGCGTGAGATTTCCTCGTCGGTGAAGAATTTGTCTTCTATCTTTATGATACCCTTTTTCCCGAGTTTCTTCGACGGGTAGTTGTATCCTATGGTAACCGGTGTCTGAAGCTTCTGCAGTCCCAGCAGCGTTGCCACGGCATAGGTTTTCTCTGCCGGTATATGGTCGATGACGGTGCCGTTCTCTATAGCGGCCACGAGTCTTTCTTTCTTGCTCATCATAAGACTTTGTTTATTTTATTATCGTTGTGTCTGCCTCCACTTCTTCGAGGCTTATGCCCAGCACGTCGCAGAGTATCGCCTCTCTGGCATATAGTCCGTTCTGTGCCTGCTGGATGTAGTATGCATGTGGGTTCTCGTCCACGTCGTATGCTATCTCGTTCACTCTCGGCAGCGGATGCAGGATCTTCATGTTCTCTTTCGCCTTGCCGAGCATGTCGTTCTTCAGGATATACACGTCTTTCACTCTCTCATACTCCATGAGGTCTGAGAAGCGCTCCTTCTGCACTCGTGTCATATATATGATGTCAGCCCCTGCTATCACGTCTTCGTTGAAGTCTGTGTGCTCGATATACTTTATTCCGTGCTGTCTGCAATACAGTTTGTATTCCTCGGGCATCGCCAGCTCCTCTGGGGCTATGAAATGGAACGTAGGGTTGAAATGTCTCATCGCCATGATGAGAGAATGCACGGTACGTCCGTATTTCAGGTCGCCCACGAGGTATATGTTCAGGTTCTCGAGGGTTCCCTGTGTCTTGTAGATTGAATACAGGTCGAGCAGACATTGTGATGGATGCTGGTGAGCGCCGTCACCTGCGTTTACGATAGGAACGGGAGCTATTTCTGAGGCATACTGGGCGGCGCCTTCGATATGGTGGCGCATCACGATGACGTCTGCATAGTTAGACACCATGAGGATTGTGTCTTTCAGCGTCTCGCCCTTGGTAGCGCTCGTAACCTTGGCGTCTGAAAATCCTATCACACGCGCTCCCAGTCGGTTGGCTGCCGTCTCGAAGCTGAGCCTTGTCCTGGTGGACGGCTCGAAGAAGAGTGTGGCTACTACCTTGCCTTTGAGAATCTCACGGTTAGGATGCATTTCGAACGCCTGTGCCATATTCATCAGATACATTATTTTCTCTTTCGACAAATCGGCAATGGTTACAAAATCATGTTTTTCCATAAAATGAATTGTGTTTATATTTATCGACTGCGAAGTTAAACAATATTTTTAATTTATCCTTTCAAAGAGTGGAAAAATTATGTTTTTTGACGAATATAACTACATTTAAGACATAAAAGAGGGATTATTCTTAACTCGTTGGCTTAATTTCATTATCTTTGCAAAGATATAACATAATTGGCATGCGCATGATATGACATCAATACACGGCTGACGTATATGCGCATGATACTCCATCTGAAACAAAAGACAAGAAAACGAAGAAAAAAGAAAATGAGAAGAGCATTGATACATTTCCTGTGGGCGGCGCTCGGCTGCGTCACTCTCGCGTCCCTTATAGCCTTCATAGCGATATGGAACGGATGGATCGGATACATGCCCGACGTGGAAGACCTTCAGAACCCTATCAGCAAATACGCCTCACAGGTGTATACGGCTGACAACAAGCTGATGGGAACCTACAACATGAACCAGGAGAACAGAATACATGTAGACTACGACAACCTGTCGCCATATCTCGTAAAGGCACTGGTGGCTACAGAGGACGAACGCTTCTACGAACATTCGGGAATAGACTTCATAGCCCTCGGACGTGCTATTATTAAAAGAGGTGTGTTGGGACAGACCAGCGCAGGAGGAGGCTCTACAATCACACAGCAGCTCGCCAAGCAGCTCTATTCAAACACGGCAGAGAGCACATCGGAACGACTGCTGCAGAAGCCCATAGAATGGGTGATAGCCATAAAGCTGGAGAAATACTACACCAAGGAGGAGATAATAACCATGTATCTCAACTATTTCGACTTCCTTCACAACGCCGTGGGAATAAAGAACGCCTCAAACGTGTATTTCAGCAAGGAGCCAAAAGACCTCAAGCTCGAAGAGGCCGCCACGCTGATAGGACTCTGCAAGAACCCCTCGTTCTTCAACCCCGTGCGCTATCCCGACAGATGCCGAGAGAGACGCAACGTGGTGCTCGGACAGATGCTCAAGGCGGGAAAGATAACCCGCGGCGAATACCTCATGGCTACGGAGAAGCCGCTGGCCCTCAACTTCAAGCGCTCCGACCACAAAGACGGCATAGCAACGTATTTCCGCGAATTCCTGCGCCAATACATGATGGCAAAGAAACCGGAAAGGAGCAAATACCCGTCGTGGAACCTCGTGCAATACAGCATCGACTCGCTGGCATGGGAGACAGACCCTCTGTATGGATGGTGCAACAAGAACGTGAAGAAGAACGGCGAACCATACAATGTGTATACCGACGGACTGAAAATCTTCACCACCCTCGACTCCAGGATGCAGAAATATGCCGAAGAGGCTGTGCGCAAACACGTGGGAGGATTCCTCCAGCCTGAATTCAAGAAGGAGAACAGACTCAAGAAGAACGCCCCTTTCACCACCAACCTGAAGCCATCAGAGGTGAAGGCGATACTCGACCGCTCGATGCGGCAGAGCGACAGATACAGGATGATGAAGGCCCACGGAGCTACGGAGGAGGAAATTAGAGAGGCTTTCCAGAAGCCCACGGAGATGACCGTGTTCACCTATCGCGGCGACATAGACACCATCATGTCGCCTATGGACTCCATACGCTACGTGAAGTCGTTCCTCAGAGCCGGATTCATGAGCATGGACCCACGCACGGGAGCCGTGAAGGCGTATGTGGGAGGAATCGACTTCAACCACTTCAAATACGACATGGTGACACAGGGACGACGCCAGGTGGGTTCCACCATCAAGCCATTCCTTTACGCCCTGTCGATGTCTAACGGCATGTCGCCATGCGACGTTGTTAGAAACTCTCCCAAGCGCTTCGGCAACTGGGCTCCACGCAACAGCTCCCACGCCAGAGTGGGACAGATGGTGACGCTGAAATGGGCGCTCACGATGTCGAACAACTGGGTGTCGGCAGAGCTGATGAGCAGGATAAACCCTCAGGACTTCCTGCGGATACTGCGCGACTTCGGAATAAACACCTATGGCATATACCCCTCTTTAGTGCTCTGTCTGGGACCTAACGAGGCTTCGGTATGCGAGATGGTGAGCGCATACACCACCTTCGCCAACCACGGCATACACACATCGCCCATCTTCGTGTCGAAGATTGAAGACAGCGACGGCAACGTGATAACCAACTTCCAGCCGAGGATGAACGAGGTGATAAGCGAAGAGAGCGCATACAAGATGCTGGAGATGCTCATGTCGGTAATCGACCACGGTACGGGCGGACGACTGAGATACAAATACAACATCGACTGCCAGATGGGAGGAAAGACCGGTACGACGAACAAGAACGCCGACGCATGGTTCATGGGCTTCACCCCGTCGCTCGTGAGCGGATGCTGGGTGGGCGGTGAAGACCGCGACATCCATTTCGACACCACGCGCATGGGACAGGGAGCCACCATGGCCCTGCCTATATGGGCTTACTACATGAAGAAGGTGTTTGCCGACAAGACCCTGGGATACGACCCAAAGGAGACATTCGACATACCTGAAGACTTCAACCCCTGCTCTTCTGAAGACGACAACAACGGACAATACAGCATTGAGGATATATATGAATAAGATAACACTCTTTCCATGTGCCAAGATAAACTTGGGACTGAACATCACAAGAAAAAGAAGCGACGGCTACCACGACCTGGAAACCGTGTTCTGCCCCGTGCCAATAGCAGATATACTGACTATTGAAAAAAACGGAAAACCTGCGGGATGCTCTCTGAAGACAAACGGTATAGTAATCGACGGAAGGGCGGAAGACAACATAATAGTGAAGGCGTATGACGAAATGGCAAAAAGACACACTCTGACGGGTGTCGACATCACGATCACCAAAAACATACCCATACAAGCCGGTATGGGAGGAGGGTCGGCAGACTGCGCATTCACGATAAAGGGACTGAACCAACTCTTCTCTCTCAACCTGACAGACAGGGAGATGCGTGACATAGCCAAGGGTCTGGGTGCCGACTGCGCCTTCTTCATCAACCCCACACCTGCCTACGCCACGGGCATCGGCGAGAAGCTGACTCCCGTCGACATTCCTCTCGACAACCACTGGATAGTGATAGTGAAGACCGATACCGCCGTGAGCACCCGTGAGGCTTTCGCCGGCATCTGCCCTCATGAGCCGGAAAGAAACTGTCGGGATATTGTGACTTCCGTTCCGCCAAGGGAGTGGAAGGACGTATTGCATAATGATTTTGAGGAAACGATATTCAAGCTCCACCCCACCCTTGCCGAAATCAAGCAAAGGCTCTACGAGGCGGGTGCCTGCTATGCCTGCATGAGCGGAAGCGGAAGCGCCGTCGTGGGACTGTTCGACGGCAGGCCCTCTGTGGAGTCTACCGACAGGCTCAGAAGCGACTACAACGCCCTTGTCGCCACCTTCAAGCTGGGCAGACAGAAGGACAACGCCTTCGAGTTGCTGCCTCTCGTGGATGCAGAGGGCAGAGTGACGGGCAAGACAACCCGTTCTATGGCACATTGCGGCACGAAGCTGCTCCACCCCGTCGTACACCTCCACGTATTCGACACCCACGGCAACCTGTATCTGCAAAAGCGTCCGGCATGGAAAGACATCCAGCCTGACAGATGGGATACTGCCGTAGGGGGCCACATAGGATATGGAGAGAGTGTGGAGGAGGCTCTCCAGAGGGAGACCCGTGAAGAGATTTCCATCGCAGACTTCAGCGCCGAGAAGATCGACGCCTACGTGTTTGAGAGCAGATACGAGAGGGAATACGTGAATGTGTTCAAGACTGTTTACGACAAGGAAATACGTCCATCTGAAAATGAGCTCGACGGTGGCCGTTTCTGGAGCAGGGACGAGATACTGTCGTCTATCGGAAAGGGAGTCTTTACACCAAACTTCGAAAGCGAATACGTGAAGTATTTAAAGTAGAGGCTGCTTCTGCTAATTGGGTATTTTTAATTCTATATATTGTCATATTCACTTCGCCCTCTTGTAGAAATCTCTTAGCGACGCCCTTGCCACTCCCATCCTGACGAGTTCGTCGAGCTGTTTCCTTGCCTCTGCCGTCCGCCTGTCGCGTATCAGGGCGTCGGTATAGTCTATGCGGTATTCGGTGTTTGTGGAGTCGCGCTTTATCGCCTCCTCATAGTCGAATATGGCAAGCGCCACCATCCCCTGCTCCATCTCTATTCCCGCCCTTGCGGCATACGCCACGGCATTGTCGGGATACTGCGTCACGAGCCTGTTTATCTGGTCGAGAGCCTCCGTATGCCGCTTGCTCTTCTGGTTGAGCAGAGCCAGTCCGAGCTGTCCTTCGAAGTGTCCCGGCACTACCGTGAGCAGGCTCTCATAGTCTCTTCTCGCGAAATCGTCTCTGTGAAGCTTCTCGTTCGTGTAAGCCCTGTAGAAGAGGGCTGCCGGGTTGCAGGGTTCCCTTTTCAGGATATAGTCGTATTCGTCCTGTGCATACGCCCATTGTTCGAGTCTCAGGTTGTATCCCGCCTTCTTGAGTCTCAGGTCAGTTGAGTCCGGACTGTATGCCAGTCTGTCGGCAGCCACCTTGAGCGAGTCTCTGAGCTGGCTTCTGGTCTGCGCTCCCGCCTCTGTGTGCACACACATAAGCGCCATCACCACTATTGTGGCGTATCGTGCCACAATGGGTCTTGACAGGAAATAGAATTTTCCTGTCGCAGCCATGTTCCACACGTATGCCGTCTTGTCCACACATACCATCTTCCGTCTGATGATTTCCGCGAATGTCTGTATTCCCAATGGATATAGTCTTCTTGCCATGCCCTTGTCTTGATTTTCAATAATCCCAAAACGGACATTAGGCCGTTTAATATGGTATTTCATAACTGCTTGCAGTCTTTTGCTTTTTATAAGGCGTCTTTTGCTTGTTTTTAATTCGCAATAGCTCGCTATTACTCATTAAAAGCCAAACAAAATCCACTCTTATAAAAACACAAAATCCAAGCAAGCCCTAATGACCGATTTGGGATAATGCGTTATCAAGTTGCAAATATAATGATAAAAAACGACAAGCTGACAATAATAAGTTTTTTTCGATTTCAGCAACGCCTGTTAACCGTCAACTGTCATCCATCATCTGTCAGCCGTCAACTGTGAACCGTCAACTAAATTAAGTTAAAATTCAATTTTTTTCCACTTTCTTCATTGTTGCAAGCGAAATAATCACTAACTTTGGAATTTGTGAGTCATGAAATCTCTACGGGTGTGTAATGCAGCCTTTGCGGACTTCGCCGCCAATAGAAGAAAGCAAGTCCTGACCCATGGTCTGAAGTTCTCGCTGCCCTATCAAATCATCTAAAACTGCTGCCATGAACAACCTCTTCCCCACCTCCATATCCCCCGACGCCGCAGCTCTCGACATTCTCGAGAGGATGCCCGTCATGGAGCATGACGATATAGAAGACAAGCTGGCATTTGCCATCAGCAGCCATGGCATGAACGACGAAGACATCAACCGACTCTGTTCCGTACTCAGCTACAGACTGTTCATCATCGAGAAGGAGCACGAGCATTTCCTGGACTTCACGCATCAATACAACGGGCTTTTCGCCGTGAAGAAGAAGGGCTATGTGAAATCGGTCCTCGACTGCTTCATGCGCCACAAGAAGATGGTGTTGCCGCTCATTACCATCATCCAGAGGCTTGCCCCCCAGCTCTACACCTCAGTGAGCAGCATGGCGTCGTCACCTTCTGCCGACATGTGGGCGGCTGCCTCTGCGATTGTCTGCAGCGACTGTCTCTTCGAGCGTGCCTACCCTTCGAGCGTGTCGAAGTTCATCGGTCTGCTTGTCAGGTATTTCGGATTCATCGAGGCTATGATCGGCTGCACCACGCAGCTGCTCCATGAAGAGCAGTGCATAAAGAATGATGCAGGGAAATGCCTCTACCGCTTGGAACTCTCGATGAAGGAAGCGAAAGCGTATTACGAACCTCTTCTCAAGGAGGACCGTCTTCCTGCGTTTGCCTTCTTGATAAAGGAGAATGACCGCCTCTTCGATGAATACATGGCAGCCGGCGACAAGCGGCAGTTCGCCCAGAAGCTGTTCCACGAAGTAGACGAAGCCGAGATGCGCAACCTCGCCTTCAAGGTTCTCATCGCCGAGCGCCTTGCCTGTGGGATGACCGCCGAGGAGCGTCTGCTCTTCGGCAACGATGTGGTGAAGACCCGTCAGGCCCGCCTTCTGATAGATCATTTCGACCCTCTCTTCCTCGACTCCGCCTCCCGGCGCGACCATTCTCTCCTGGCTCTCATGTTCTGCAAATGGGCTATCGAAGACAATCCCAAGGCTTCTGTGAAGTCTGCCCACCGCTATCTGCTCTCGCTCTATCATGGGCATCACCGTCTTGCCGGCTACAACACGGTGAAGGGAAACGAACAGAAGCTCGGAACAGGCAGGCATTCGGAGCCCTACGCCACGTTTCTCAGGAGTCTCACAGACTTCCTGCTATCCTCCGGCGCACTGACCGAGGGCGACGGGGTGGCGGCTGAGATATAGTCCAGAGCTGGAGGGGCTGGGCTACAAGACATGTCATTCCTGCGTCAGCCATTCCGTTATGTTCCGTTCTTCCTTCACGCAGAAGTTTATGCCCACCTTCACTATCTTCTTGCCTTTCAGCACAAAGGCATCAGCATATCGCGCTGTGTTGATTTGTGCGAGAGCTTCTTCAGCCGTTTTGTCAAACTTGAGTTCCATTATAAAAATGTGGGTCTTCGTTTCAAGTACAATGTCAATCCTCCCCTTTGCCGTGCGCTGCTCCACCTGTATGTCATAGTCGGTGAGCAGAGCGAATATCAGATATAGCATCTGCTGATAATGTCCCTCGTATAAAGTATTGTCGCAGTATGGAACCGCTTCGAGAAAAGACTTCAGCAGTTCCAGGGCTCCGTTGATGTCTCCCCTGTTGATGAATGTCGACATGTGGGCAATCGCCACACGTCCCTCATCAGCGGCAGTCTCCATATAGTTTGGCAGCAGACTGTCGTATAGCCCAATACGTATTTCCTTGTTCGGGATATCGAGTGTATAGAGCCCGAGTTGCGGGTCATAGTCTTTTATCGTGAGATATCCACTTTGATAGAGCAGCGGCATGATGCTCGACATGCTCTCTGTAGGAGCGTCGAACGATGACTCCTTTGCCTGCACTCCGCCGATGCCAGACGGCACGGTACCGAACTTCCTCATCATCTCTATCAGGAAAGTTGGTGTACCAGTGGCAAACCAGTAACCTGCCACCTTCTGTCTCGAGAAGCAGTTAAGCAGGCTGTAGGGGTTGAAAACATCTGGCGATGGCCATGCAAAGTGGTATCCGTCATAATTTTCGGTCAGCAGCCTTACTGCCGCCTCTCTCCCAACCGAGAGTTTTCGGGCGAGCTCATCCACATCGGCAGTCATCTGCGTCAGCAACTCCTCTCTTGTTATTCCACAGATGCCAGCATATTCATTGTCCATGCTGATGTTGGTAATGTTGTTAAGCTCGCTGAATATGCTGACCTGTGAAAACTTCGTTATCCCTGTGATGAACACGAAGCGCAGCATCCTCTCGCATTTCTTCAGCGGACTGTAGAAGTTGCGCATGACATCACGCAGTATGGCGAGCTGTCCGTCCTGATGCGCCACGTCGAGCAGCGGTGCGTCATATTCGTCTATCAGCACCACCACCTGTCTGCCTTCTTTCTCGTATATTGAAGTTATCAGATTTTCCAGACGCACGTTCTCGTCCACGGCATCACACTCAATGCCGAACCGTCTCTCCTCCTCTTCGAGCATATAGCCAATATAGCGTCTGAGTTGTCCGGCATCCTGATGTTTCCCTCCCGAGAAGTCGAAATGCACCACGGGATATTCCGTCCATTCCCTTTCCATATTTTCTATCTGGAGTCCTCTGAAGAGTTCTTTATCTGCCTTGAAATAACTTTCGAGTGTCGACACGAGGAGCGACTTGCCGAATCTCCTCGGACGGCTCAGGAAGAAGTGTTTGCCGCTGGTATGCGTCATGCGGTATACATACCCCGTCTTGTCTATATACAGGAGATTTTCCTTTCTAATCCTTTCGAAAGTCTGTATGCCAATAGGATATAATTTCAATGCCATTATCTTGCGTTCATTTTGTTTGGCCGTAAAGATAATCAAAATTGTCTAAAACGCCTACAATATTCCGACAAAATCAAAAATAAAAATGGCAGATTTGGGTTTGTAGCCACTCCCGCTCCCTGCGACACAACGGCAAGACCGACCACCGACACTGATCACGGATCACGAATTCACCACACGCCATCACAATTCAACCACCATGAATCACAAATCATGAATCCCACGCGCCAACACAATCATTGATCGTGAATGATGCATCACGATATTCCGGCTGCCATAATACTGCCGACACGATATCCCCACTTACCCACCGGAAACCGACATCCCTACCCTGCCTGCTGACACGATTCCGGCTCCGAGAGGAACACTATGCAGAATTTCATCCTTCTGCCGCCTATCGCTACCTTTGCAATGCCATCCCACCGCCGGGGCGAGACAATAGTGTCTGACCCCCTCCTTCACGGCGGCTCGGGACTGACCGACACCGGCTGCCACTCAACAGGATGAAGGATGAGAGCGAGGCGAGCACGGCTACTGACATCATGACACACAACGGAAACCTGAGTCCCGACAGCTTGACAAAACGACAAGAGGGGCTGTTTTCTTTCTTCCTGGCTCCTGCCATGCAGGTGAAGCCCTGGAGCACTTTCAGCATCGGGAAGGCATACGAGTATATCACAACCGATATGGACGCACTGACGGCGACATACCGTCTGCGCAACATACACGACGAGAAGGAACGGAAGCTCTTCAAGAAGCGGGGCTTCGCCTTCTGCACCTTCTCGGGCATCTTCAGATACAGGTCGCGCGACGGGCTCATCAGCCACTCCGGACTGCTCTGCATCGACATCGACCATGTGGGCAGCCACCTTCAGCTCGACGACTTGCGCAAGAGGCTCATCGACGACGAGCAGTTTCTCACCGAACTCTGCTTCGTGTCGCCATCGGGCGACGGACTGAAATGGGTGGTGAGCATCAACACGGAGCTGTATCCCCACGAACTGTGGTTCGACGCCACACGCCAGTATCTGCTCGACAGGTATGGCATCGATGCCGACAAGGCATGCCGCGACGTGTCGCGCGCCTGCTTCCTGCCACACGACCCGGGATGCTATGTGAGAAGATAGGGATTACTCCGATTATCATCAGCCCCCTCTCGTTCTCAAACCTATCCTACAGGGGAGGGACAGATAGCATTGAGTGCTGACTATAGAGTTTAAAAAATCAAACAAAACAACAAATTATGAAACATACAATTTTCAATCCAGCAGAATATCTGGAACACAACGGCAACAACAAGCCGGACAACAAGAGAACCGCAAACGGCAGCAACGCCACACATGACAATGCCCACAACGCCACACACTGCGACAACCTCAAC
>NZ_FR892566.1:0-6586 GCF_000436015.1 Prevotella sp. CAG:592
CACCGAAGAGAAAGATGTGATGGTGAAAGTGGTGGTAAATCTGATTAATAAAGATAATCAGTAACCACAATACCCTGACGGATACAAAAGTCTTCGCTGCTATTGAGAATTAAAGGCAGACAAATGACGCCTTATAAAAGAGCAAAATCCAAGCAAGCCCTAACGACCGATTGGGGTTAAAGTCGCATCTGAAACCTCTATTTTGCAAAAGTCGGTATTTTGATGACATAAAGGAAGAATTTGTCTATAATAATTTGCAAGATGGAATAATTTTACTATTTTTGGAACGGTTTTGAAAATGTCGCCTGCTTTGTGGCAGCATTGTGGCAGGCTGATGCTTAGACACCGATTAGAGATTAACGACATATTTATTTGCAGTGCTGCCTTAAATAAAACAATTTATCTATGAAGAATATCCACATGATTATTTCGGCGACGTTGTGTTCTCTCATGCTTCTGCCGTCAGTTTCCTACGCCCAGAAAACACCGATGGGCAAGTTTGCCCGAGCGGCAATGAAAGCAATGCCGAGAACATCAGAATGCCACAGTCTGCCCAACCGTGCAGACGACGAGATTCCCACCAAGACAGTTGTAGACCAGCATTTCGACAAATGGACAGCAGGTACCAACGCCGAACCCGACACCAAGATGCTCGGAGGAGGCAGCGTGAACTATGTTCTGCCGGCAGACCTCATGGGAACGAAGGGCTGGACCGGCAATGAGGTATACCAGGCAGGACAGGCATGTGCGCTACGCATGTATGAGTCTGAATACGGTGGTCTTGCAGGAGGATTCATAAGCACACCGGAGATGGAACTCAGCGGAGACGTAGTGCTGAAGTTCCGCGCCAGATGTCTGAAAGCCGGCGACGAGGGCGTCATCCGTGTGGCACTGTGCGACAACTACGAAGGTCCCGTTGACGACCGTGATTTTGACATTTCCGACCAGTGGCAGGAATTCACCTTCGCCACTGACCAGGCCACATTCAATCCCAACAATATATTTCAGTTTTCTGCCGAGGAGGTAGACCTCCTGCTCGACGATATCGTGGTGACGCGCAAGGCCAACAAGATACCGGCGCCACAGGTGCTGCAACCAGTAAACAACTCTTCCACCTCGTTTACAGCCCGCTGGAGCCCCACTACGACGGCGAGTTCGTATCTCCTCAACGTATACCGCAAGGAGATGCCGGAACACAGTGTGGAGCCAGGCTCTCTGTCGGAGAATTTCGACGGTATCAACATCAACGCCGACGGCAAGACCATAAACCAGGACAACCCCGGCTATCCGGAGGGATGGACTATCAATCTGTCGGCACAAGGCTCACAGGATGTATACACATCCGAGGGCAACTACAGTTCGGCCCCATTGTCGCTCTGTCTGGATGCCGTAGGCGACGAAATCATTTCGCCCGAGACACCGGCCCCGATAACATCACTCTCGTTCTGGGTGAAACCGAGTAATATGGAGAATGAAACCGACTATACCTACTCATTGGTGCAGGTAGCCGTATACAACGAGAAAGACGGATGGATACCTATCGCCAATATGCCAAACTACTATATGCAGGCCGAAGGCGGACAATACTCGTTCACATCAGAACAGATAGGAGAAGGAATGACAAGGGTGAAGTTCTTCTTCATACAGAAAAACTCCGTCGACTTCGCCATCGACGATGTGAAGATAGACTATGCCACACAGCGAGTGCCGGTGACCCAGCTCGACAAGGAACTGACCGACACCTGCTACACCATGGACATCGACCCCAACTATGAATATTTCTACAATGTGAGAGCCAAGAACGGAAGCGTGGTGTCGAAGCCATCGCCAGACATGTGGGTCGACGGCATTCTCGGAGTGAAGGTGGAGGCAAAGGAGGCAACGAATGTCACCGAAACCTCGTTCACGGCAAACTGGACGGAGCTGAACAATGCCGACAGATACAAGCTCAACATCATGAAGGTGCTGCAGCCCAAAGAGGATATGCAGAATGTGGTGGTGCTGAGCGAGGACTTCAACAAGATTGACCAGGGCACCACTGACAATCCTTATAACCCATACACATATGTGTTCAATCTGGCTGAAAACGGATACACCACTACCGAATGGCTCCTGCAGCTGCCTTATCTGGCTGATGGAATGGCAGGAGCACAGCAGACCAACGTGTGGATGGGTCTGGCTGGACTCGTTACATCGCCGCACCTCGACCTCACCTGCGACGGCGGAGCGTTTGATGTAGACGTGAAGGCATACAACACGTTTGCCAGCGACACTCTCTTCGTGATGCTCCTGAAAGACTACACCGACAATGTAGCCACCGACCATCGCATCATGCCGCTCACGCTGAATGGCACGGGAATGACATCTGCCACAATCCACTTCGACGCTACCGACAACAAGAACCTGCGTGAGAACGTCATCCTGGCATTCATGAGCATGTATGGCCAACCTTTCTTCATCGATGAGGTAACCATCCGCCAGAATGTGCGCAAGGGCGAGACTCTCATAGCTCCGTATTCGGTGATGTATCCGAAAGGAAGCGGTTTCAACGTGACGGATCTCGACCCGCAGTATACTTATGCCTATGATGTTACGGCGATGAGGACCAAGGATTACACTAACTATGTATCTGAAACTTCAGAACGGGTGTATGTGAATGGCATAGAAACCGCAGTAGGCAGTGTCTCAACCGGCAGCAACGCCCTTGATATCAGAGTGGCCCACGGTAGCATCTCATTGTCTACAGACTATGACTCAGCTGATGTATACGACATGCAGGGCAAGACAGTGGCAACTGTTCCGGCTGGTCGTCATGCCGTCAGCCTTGCTCCCGGCGTGTATATCGTGAAGGCCGGAGAGAAGACAGTCAAGGTGGTAGTGCCATAACCTCTGCTCGGCTGATAAGAAAACAAGGCAGGTAGCTACATCCTTTTGTGTTTACATAACCTGATACCTGCCTATAATAAAATCCCCCGATTCTGTCCATTCTGGGACAGGTCGGGGGATTTCTATAGTATCCTTCCTTTAACCCCAATCGGTCATTAGGACGTTTATAGAAATATTTAATGACTGCTTGCAGTCTTTTGTTTTTTATAAGGCGTCTTTTGCTTGTTTTTAATTCGCAATAGCTCGCTATTACTCATTAAAAGACAAACAAAATCCACTCTTCTAAAATTCCAAAATACAAGCAAGCCCTAATGACCGATTTGGGTTTAAGAAACATCCTTATGGCATTCTATCCTTCCGGCAGGAACATCCTCATGGCGTTTGCCGTGGTGTGGCGGTCTATTTCCTCGGGGGAGATGCCGTAGGCAAGGGCGAGGCGGTCTCTTACGTATGCCACGTAGGCACTCTCGTTGCGCTTCCCGCGCATCGGCACGGGAGCCATGTATGGAGCGTCGGTCTCGAGCACGATGCGGTCGAGGGGGATGTGGGGCACCACTTCAGGCAGATGGCTCTTCTTGAATGTCAGCACACCGCCGATGCCGATGATGAAATTGCCGAACGACAGCAGCTGTTCTGCCTCCCGCTCGTTGCCCGTGAAGCAGTGGAACACTCCTCCGCGGCGCAGTTCCCGTTCGTAGCGTCGTAATATTCCCACCATCTCGTTCTGTGCCTTGCGGCAGTGTATCATCAGCGGCAGGTCGGCCTCTATCGACCATCTCACCTGCTCCTCGAAAGCCTCCAGCTGCTCTTTCTCGAATTCGCGGCTCCAATAGAAGTCCAGTCCCACCTCGCCGATGGCGATGAACGGAGGGTTGTCTGCCGACGGTGCTTTCTGCCTCTGCTCGTCGAGAATCCGTCGCATCTGGCCTACTGCGTCTTTCCAGTCCTCTTTCACCTCCTCCGGGTGGAGACCTATCATGGGGTAGGCGTAGCCCGGAAACTGCCGGCATGTGTCCACCACGCTGCCGATGCTCTTGAGGTCGATTGCCGGCACGAAGATTTTCTCCACTCCGGCCTCCTGTGCCCGTTGTATGGCCAGCGGGCGGTCTTCGGCGAATTCCTCGCCGTCGATATGAGTATGCGTGTCAATCATTGTTCATTCTCCTGTTTGTTTTCCTTTTCCTTCTCCTGCATCTTGCGTTTCTCCTTGCGGCGCATGTAGTAGCGTATGCCGAAGCGCTCACAGTCGGCCACTCGGTCTATCACGAGTTTTCCCTCCTCGCTGAAGTGCGCCTCTATCTGGTCCCAGATGCGCAGTATCAGTTCGTCGATTTCGGGTCGTATCTCCTTGAGCCGTTGCTCCATTTCGCTTGTGCGTTTCTGCAGCGCCTTCTGCTTGTCGTAAGCCTCCTTGAAGATGTCGAAGTGGGTCTCCACCATTCCTATCGTGGGGTTGTAAATCGGTCTGCCACCCTTCTTCACGCGGTTTTTCTCTCCGCTGATGATTTTCGGTCCCCATTCCGTTATCGACCCTATGCTGTTGTCCACGGGAATCATGGTGGCGGTCTCCTCCAGTCCGTAGAGTTTCAGGTTAGAGCGCTTTATCTCCCCTCTTGTCACAGCCATGAGCAACACCTGCATGAAGTGGCTCTCATACATGTAAGCCTTTTTCTGCAGCTGGTCTATTTTCGTTCCGCTCCGCCATTGCGCCTTTTTGTCCACCTCGTATTGCGTCACTGCCGTGAGCAGCTTGTCGTAGCAGGTGCGCGCCTGGTTTATGTCTTTCCATTCCAGAAACCTGTCGCGGGCCATGTATATGTCGTTGTTGTCGAGCAGCGTCTTCAGTGCACTGAGTCTCGACTTGTCGGTATTGGGGAGTCTTCTGTATGGCATTTCCTCTCTTTTTGTGGGTGTTTCGTTATTTCTTTCTGTTCATCATTCTCTCGGTGTATTCGCGCAACACCGCCTTGCGGTCGTCGCTCACCGAGAGTTCGTCGAGATGCTGTCTGCTCTGTTCGAAGTATTCCTTTATCCTCTGTTCGGCGAGCTTGTCGATTCCGAGCCTGTTGTAAATCTCCGTCACGGCAGCAATCTTCTCTGCCGGATCGAATTCCGTCGCCGTGGTCCATCTCTCCAGTTCGGCACGCGTCCCGGCATCTGCTCTGTTGAAGGCGTTGATGAGCATGAAGGTCTTCTTGTTTGATGTGATGTCGCCGCCGATAGCCTTTCCGAACACCTTCGGGTCGCCATACACGTCGAGCAGGTCGTCCTGCAGCTGGAACGCCAGTCCCACCTTCTCTCCGAAGGCATACAGAGCGTTGGCGTCGGCATCCGAAGCCCCTGCCACCACGGCACCCATCTTGAGTGCGCAAGCCAGCAATACGCTCGTCTTCAGCCGTATCATCTCGATGTATTCCTCCTCAGCCACATCGTTGCGCGTTTCGAATTCCATGTCGAACTGCTGTCCTTCGCTCACCTCCAGTGCCGTTTCGGTGAAGAGGTCGAGTGCGGGCTTGAGATATTTGGTGTCGCATTTCGCCAGGTGTTCGTATGCCAATACGAGCATTGTGTCGCCGGAGAGGATCGCCGTGTTGTCGTCCCATTTCTTGTGTACGGTGGGTCTGCCACGCCTCATGTCCGCCTTGTCCATGAGGTCGTCGTGTAGCAGTGTGTAGTTGTGGTAGGTCTCCAGTGCCGTAGCCACGGGCAGTATTCTGTCCACATCGTCGTGGAAGAGGTTGTATGCCATGAGCACGAACGACGGGCGTATGCGTTTTCCGCCGGCGGCGAGCACATATTCTATCGGGTCGTAGAGCGACTTTGGTTTTCTCTCGTAGGGAAGTGATGCGATGTATGCGTTCACTTTCTCCTGTATTTCAGTTGCTGTCAGCATAATTATGTTTTTTTTGTTAGGTTTATCGTATTTATATATATGTTACTTATTCAAGTTTTGCAAATCTCTCATTTGTTGAATGGGGGAGTGCCCCAAGCACTCGCAAATCCTCTGAAATCCATATAGAAATCCAAAGATTTCAGGTCAAAAAATAATCCGTGAAAGATTAATCCGTGTTCCTCGGTGTTATCTGTGTTTTGTTTTTTTTGACCTGTGGCCATCGCCGAAGGCTGATGGACACTATATGCTTTCACACTGGAATCCTTTCCCTCCTTTGACATCGTGTCCACAGCCTTCGGCGTGGACAAATCAAAGAAAAAACACGGATATCACGGACTTTGCACGGATTGGTCTTCACGGATTTTTTTCTTTGATATTATTTTGCCAATGAGTCTTGGATTCGGTTGGGATTTTTCCGGATTTGGAGCACTATGGTGCTCGCTGCTTCCAGACGACATCAGCCAATGGTTTTGCCAATGAACATTAGCCCCCTCTCGTTCTCAAACCCATCCTAACCTTCCCCAAGGGAAGGGACAAGTTACTCTGCTTTGTCAAAGACTCCAGATAATCACATCAGCCAATCACATCAGTCAATCACTTCAGCCCCCTCTCGTTCTCCCCCGTAGGGGAGATGCTGGTTACTCTGTATGTCGAAGGACTATCGATGTCCTGGTGTATCAGTCCCTCCCCTACGGGGGAGGTTAGGTGGGGGCTGATGACATTTAGCCGTAGTAACCAGTTCCTTCCCTTTTTTACTCTATCAATGATTTTTGCCAAAAAACTTCAGCCCCCTCTCGTTCTCAAACC
>NZ_FR892567.1:0-742 GCF_000436015.1 Prevotella sp. CAG:592
AATCAAAGTGTTGCGGAATTAAGGATATTCGCATATTGATGACCACTACAAAAACGACCTTATCAGATGCGCCCTCTGTTGCAGGGGACGACGGCGAAGCCATACCGGAAACCGTCGAATCCCCCACCGTTTCACCTGTCGCTGACAGCGACGGGATGTCCTGGTATGTGGCATGTGTAAGGGTAAATTACGAGAAGAAATTCATGCTCGCCATAGAGCAGGACTTCCAAGGTCGCGGCCTTCCTATAGAAGTCTGGGTGCCCACAGAGAGGCGCGTAGTGGTCAACAGCCGCGGCAAGCGCTGCATACGCGAGTTCGTGGTCCTCTCCACCTTCGTCTTCGTTAGGGTGGAGGCTCGCCACCTCAACGACATCCGTTTCCGTCCCGACGTATACAAGATGCTGACGATGCCCGGCAAGAAGACTCCCCACATCATCCCCGATGCCGAGTTCAACAATTTCCGCCGCATCATAGACACCGGCAACGCCACCTTCATCAACCGTCCTCTCAGAAAGGGCGACAAGGTGCGCATCACCGACGGTGCCCTTGCCGGCTGCATGGCGTTCGTCCAGCGCATCCAGGGCAAGAAAGTCATCATCGGCAACGAGCTCCTCTACATCGGCGGCGCCACCATAGAAGTAGACCGCGAGTCCCTGGAGTTTGTGAGGGAGGGCAGGAGTTGCTGAGATGTAAATAGTGTAATGAAGATGCTATTATATCTCATATTTTGAACTAAACAGTT
>NZ_FR892568.1:0-2182 GCF_000436015.1 Prevotella sp. CAG:592
CAACGCTTGATAGGTCTTTCTTTTAGCAAAAAGCATTGAAAAACAGTGATATATGAGAAATAATCAGTAACTTTGCAACGAGAGTCATAACTCACACAAGATTCTGAAAACAATAACAACCTCTACACGCAATCACTAACTGTAGAGAAAATAAAGGACTTATATGGCAGCTGATTATTTGACAAGAAGCATCGACAAGGCTTTGCTGGAATGGAAAGACAGTCCTCGCCGAAAGCCCCTGCTCGTGAGGGGAGCCAGACAGGTGGGAAAATCATCCACGGTGCGCCATTTGGGAAAGTGCTTCAAACACTTCATTGAAGTAAATTTCGAAAAGACTCCCGAACTGGCAGAACTGTTCAAGGGAAACCGCGACGTGAAGGACATCACAAGAAAACTGTCTGACTATTTCAACGTGCCCGTGACACCCGGCAAGACACTGCTCTTTCTCGACGAGATACAAAAAAGCGAGGATGTGATACACAGTCTGTGGTTCTTCAAAGAAGACTATCCGGAACTCCACGTCATTGCGGCAGGATCGCTCCTGGAATTCGCACTCAAAGACCTTTCGTCGTTCGGAGTGGGACGCGTCAGCTCGCTGTTCGTTTACCCCATGTCGTTCGACGAATTCCTGATGGCAACAGGCGACGACGGACTGCTGGCGACCAAAAGGGAATGCGGACCGGACAACCCTCTCCCCACCCCATTCTACAACAGGATAACAGAACGGTTTCGCAGCTTCATGCTCACGGGAGGAATGCCTGAAGCAGTGGCAACATACGCAGAGACAGGGTCGTACAGATACAGCAGCGATGTGGTGAATGAAATAATACAGGGCTATCAAGACGACTTCGCGAAATATGGCGCCAAAGCAAACCCCACGCTCCTGAGACGTACACTGATAAGCATAGCCCGACAGACGGGAGGAAAATTCGTATGCAACAGGGTGGAAGGAGACTACAGGTCGGCAGAAGTGAAAAACGCCATCAGAATGCTGTGCGACGCCGGACTGATAATCCCTGCCTACCACACGGATGCCAACGGAGTGCCGCTCGGAGCGGAGATAAATGAGAGAGTGGTGAAATACCTGATTCTCGACAGCGGCATACTGCTCGGCATACTCGGCATCGACGACGACACTGACGAAATAGTGAAGGAGATGATGCTGGAAAGCAGTACAGACCTCGTGGACAAGGGAAGCGTGTCTGAAATGATTGCCGGACTGGAACTGATAAAATATTCATCACCCCAGAAGCGCCACCAGCTATACTACTGGCAGAATATGAACAAAGGCACCTGCGCCGAAGTGGACTACGTGATAGCCAAAGGCAACGAAATAGTGCCGATAGAGGTGAAATCGGGAGTGAAAGGTTCGATGAACAGCATGTATTCGCTTATGAACAACCAACAGAAGCACATATCCCGAGGCATCAGATGTTCGCTCGAGAATTTCGGTTCGTTCATGAGTCCCGCCAACAAGCGCATCGACATAATCCCCCTATACGCCGTGTCGAAAATATTTGAATGAATTACACGCCATATCACCTTATTATATATAAGGCGACTTCGCGACTTGAGAAATAGCGGAGAAGATACGAGTAGGTGACGGAAAACTCCTCGTCAACTCGTCAACTCGTCGACTCGTGAAATAGCGGAGAAAGGCGGAAAGGTGGAGAAATATTTTGCCGTGACATAATAAAGACGTAACTTTGCACCCGGTCGGCAAACTGCCGGCTAAGGGGTGCTGCCGCCGTTGCGGATGCTGAGACCATACCCTACAGACCTGATCCGGATAATGCCGGCGTAGGCGAAAACGACTACAATGACTACACTCCCCTTGATTCATTAACGAAAACGACGGGCAATATGGCAACTCTCAGAAACCATAATGCCCACCGCTATTGGCTTCATTACTGATCGGGAGAAACAGGGAAACACATCTTTAGCTATCAGGCAGTCAAGAGTATCTGTCCCTCCCCTACGGGGGAGGTTAGGTGGGGGCTGGAAGTCTGCGCCCTTGTCATATCATGACAAATTACCCAGCCAATGAACATCAGCCCCCTCTCGGTCTCCCCCGTAGGGGAGATGCAGGTTAGCATTGTTAACGAAAAACCATTGACAGTCAAGTAGTTACAAGCTACAATAAGACAGTCAAGGGTATCTGTCCCTCCCCTACGGGGGAGGA